>NZ_KV792272.1:34965-104952 GCF_001808125.1 Staphylococcus sp. HMSC14D10
AATTATATGAATGTGATGATTGTTCAGAATGTCCACTGAAACAACAATGTATGAACTTCAATTCAAAAGCAAATAAAAAAATAATGAAGAATTATAATTGGGAATATTTTAAAGGCCAAATTAATAAAAAGCATTCAGAACCAAAAACAAAACCAACTACAATCAAAGAAAAATTGATGTGGAGCCTGTTTTTGGATTTATGAAAGCTATTTTGGGTTTCCCTCGAATCTCCGTTCGAGGGATAAATAAAGACAAAAGAGAACTAGGATTTGTGCTAATGGCACTTAATATAAGAAAAGTAACAGCTCAATGAGCTGAAAGTAATCAAAAACATTATAAAAAAGACAATTTCTATATTATTTCAATAGAAATTGTCTTTATTTACTTATCCTGGAACTTTATGTCCCGGACTCTTTTTTATTGCGAAGATTAATACATTAGTGGCACTAAACTTGTGAGTAGTAATGCTGCCACAATTGCAATCAACATTACAATTATTATAATTCTTAACACTTTATTATTCACTATTTGACGCTCCTTATTTAAAAACACTTACATAATACACTTTACTTAATATATAATTAACCATAAATGATTTTTATACAAATGGCAATCAATTTATTTTTGATATTGTAGAAAATTAGTTAAAATAGAAATCAAACGAGAAAGGGGGTTTGTCATAATGATAAACAGTCAACGATTACTTGAAACATTTTTAGAATTAGTCCAAATAAATTCTGAAACAGGACATGAGGAAGTCATTCAACCCATTTTAAAAAAGAAATTTGAAGAACTAGGTTTAAATGTAATTGAAGATCATGCATCAGAAAAGTCATGGTTAGGTGCTAACAATCTTATATGTACTTTACCAGCCACTAGTGCGAAAGAAGATGTGTCTAAAATTTACTTCACTAGTCACATGGACACTGTTATACCTGGAATAAATATTAAACCTCAAATTAAAGAGGATGGATATATTTATTCTGATGGTAGTACCATTCTAGGTGCTGATGATAAGGCGGGATTAGCAGCAGTAATTGAAACCATTCAATATCTTAATGAAAATGAAATTCCACATGGCCAAATCCAATTTATTATTACTGTTGGTGAGGAATCTGGTCTTAAAGGTGCTAAAGAACTAGATTCAACATACATTGACGCTGAGTTTGGTTATGCAGTTGATGCTAGTCAACCCGTTGGCACAACAGTAGTAGGAGCACCAACTCAAATGGTAATAAACACGACTATTTTAGGAAAAACAGCTCATGCTAGTACACCTTCAGAAGGAATTAGTGCAATAAACATTGCTGCAAAAGCTATTAGTCGCATGAAGCTAGGACAAATTGATGACTATACTACTGCTAATATAGGTAAATTTCATGGTGGCTCTGCTACAAACATCGTTGCTGATGAAGTAGTTTTAGAAGCTGAGACACGCTCTCATGATAATCAAAGTATTGAACAACAAGTCACTCATATGAAGGAAACATTCGAGACTACCGCACAAGAATTAGGTGGTGAAGCAAAAGTTATCATCGAGAAGAGCTACCCTGGTTTTAAATTAGAAAATGATGACAAAGTAACTCAATTTGCTACTAATAGTGCTAGAGAACTTGGATTAGCAGGGGATACTGTTATTGCTGGAGGCGGATCAGATGGCAGTATTATTAATACATTTGGAATCCCTACAGTCATTTTAGGTGTGGGCTATGAACATATTCATACAACATCTGAACGTATTTCAGTGAATTCACTTAATCAATTAGCAAAACAAATTATCAAAATTATTGAGTTAGTAGCTAAATCGTAATTTAGTTTAGTGAAGTACTTTCGACTTTTATGATACAATACTATTGAAAAATTGAATGAGAGAGGTAAGTAATATGACTCAACAAATAGGTGTAGTAGGTTTAGCAGTAATGGGTAAAAACCTCGCTTGGAACATTGAATCACGTGGTTATAGCGTTTCTGTATATAACCGTTCAAGCGAAAAAACAGATGAAATGGTTAATGAATCTAAAGGTAAACAAATCCACCCAACATATTCTTTGGAAGAATTTGTTAATTCATTAGAAAAGCCACGTAAAATTTTATTAATGGTTAAAGCAGGTCCTGCAACAGATGCAACAATTGACAGTTTACTTCCATTATTAGATGATGATGACATTTTAATTGATGGTGGTAACACTAATTATCAAGATACAATCCGTCGTAATAAAGCCTTAGCTGAAAGTGGTATTAACTTTATTGGCATGGGTGTATCTGGTGGTGAAGTAGGTGCCCTTACTGGTCCTTCATTAATGCCAGGTGGTCAAGAAGCAGCTTATAATAAAGTGAGTGATATACTAGATGCAATTGCTGCAAAAGCTAAAGATGGTGCATCATGTGTAGAATATATTGGACCAAATGGTGCCGGCCACTATGTTAAGATGGTTCATAATGGTATTGAATATGCAGATATGCAACTTATAGCAGAGAGCTATGCGATGATGAAAGATTTATTAGGTATGTCACATGAAGACATCTCTAAGACATTTAAAGAATGGAATGCTGGTGAATTAGAAAGTTATTTGATTGAAATCACTGGTGATATCTTCACTAAATTAGATGATGACAATGAAGCACTTGTCGAAAAGATCTTAGACACTGCGGGTCAAAAAGGTACAGGTAAATGGACTTCTATCAATGCCTTAGAATTAGGTATTCCTTTAACGATTATCACTGAATCAGTATTTGCTCGTTTCATTTCATCAATTAAACAAGAACGTGTGAATGCTTCTAAGGAATTAAACGGTCCTAAAGCAGAATTTATTGGTAATAAAGATGAATTCTTAGAAAAAATCCGTAAAGCTTTATATATGAGTAAAATTTGTTCATACGCACAAGGATTTGCGCAAATGCGTAAAGCTAGTGAAGAAAATGAATGGAATTTAAAATTAGGCGATTTAGCAATGATATGGCGTGAAGGTTGTATTATTCGTGCTCAATTCTTACAAAAAATTAAAGACGCATATGATAACAACTCAGAATTACAAAACCTTTTATTAGATCCTTATTTCAAAGGTATTGTCACAGAATATCAAGATGCATTGAGAGATGTAGTAGCAACAGGTGTACGTAACGGCGTACCAACACCTGGATTCTCTGCCAGCGTAAACTACTATGATAGTTATCGCTCTGAAAATTTACCAGCAAACTTAATTCAAGCACAACGTGACTATTTCGGTGCACATACGTATGAACGTAAAGATAAAGAAGGTATCTTCCATACTCAATGGGTTGAAGAGTAATCACATACTAGTTACAGAAGTAAACCAATTCAATGGTTTACTTCTTTTTTAAAAATTATGCAAACGATTGCACAAAATGATTGACTTCCTAATACGAATTCTATACCATGAAAATATAAGATGATTGAAAGCGTTTACTAAAGTTTAAAGATTGAGGTGATATACAACGGTTACAATTAAAGATGTTGCCAAAGAGGCTAATGTAGCTACATCTACAGTATCGAGGGTGATACGGAACAATGCAAAAATTAGTGAGGCAACTTCAAATAAAGTCAAAACGGCTATGTCAAAATTAGGATACATACCCAATCAAGCGGCAAGAACATTAATAACAAATAAAACAATGACCATTGGATTAATACAGAAAAGTTCCACTCCTGAAATACGTCAAAATCCATTTAATAGTGACGTTCTTAATGGTATTAATCAGGCATGTAATGTAAGAGGCTATTCAACTAGAATGACTGTGTCGGAAAATAGCAGGGACTTATATCATGAAGTAAAAACAATGATTCAATCTAAAAGTGTGGATGGATTTATTCTTTTATATTCATTGAAAGATGATCCTATTGAGCACCTACTTTATGAGTTTAAAGTTCCTTATCTTATAATTGGGAAATCTTTGAACTACGAAAATATAATACATATTGATAATAATAATATCGATGCAGCTTATCAATTAACACAATATTTATATCATTTAGGACACCGCCATATATTATTTTTACAAGAAACTGGACATTATGCAGTTACAGAAGACAGAACAGTAGGATTTAAACAATACTGTGACAACGTTAAACTTTCAAATGACTGTATCGTAATAAAGTCCATGAATGATTTACGTGATTGTATAAAGCAATATTGTATTGATGCTAGTCATACGCCTTCAGTGATTATAACGTCTGATGCTATGTTAAATATGCAATTATTAAATGTGCTTTATGAATATCAACTACGCATTCCTGAGGATGTACAAACTGCCACGTTTAATACATCTTTTCTCACTGAAAATGCAACACCATCTCAAACAAGCGTAAACATTAACCCAGATGTATTAGGCCTCACAGCAGGCAATACAATCATTGATGTATTAAGAAATGAAACTATTTCTTTTAGAGAAAAATTGATTTCAACTCAAATAGTTGAAAGGGTATCAACTACAAAAATATAAAGGAGCATAATTATGAATAAAAATTGGTGGAAAGAAGCAGTAGCGTATCAAGTTTATCCAAGAAGTTTTAATGATACTAACAATGATGGTATTGGTGATTTACCAGGTGTAATCGAAAAATTAGACTATCTTAAAGACTTAGGTATTGATGTTATATGGCTAAGTCCAATGTATAAATCACCTAATGATGATAATGGATATGATATCAGTGATTATCAAGATATTATGGATGAATTTGGTACAATGGAAGATTTTGATCGTCTATTAAAAGGTGTACATGACCGTGGTATGAAACTAATATTAGATTTAGTCGTTAACCATACATCTGATGAGCATCCTTGGTTTATTGAATCAAAATCTAGTAAAGAGAACCCTAAAAGAGACTGGTACATATGGGCAGACCCTAAAGATGATGGTTCTGAACCAAATAATTGGGAGAGCATTTTTAATGGTTCAACATGGCAATTTGATGAAACAACTAATCAATATTACTTCCATTTATTTAGTAAAAAACAACCAGATTTAAATTGGGATAATCAAGAAGTACGTGAATCAGTATTCAACATGATGAATTGGTGGTTTGAAAAGGGTATTGATGGATTCCGTGTCGATGCTATTACACATATCAAGAAAACATTTGAAGCTGGTGACTTACCTGTACCAGAAGGAAAAAAATATGCTCCAGCCTTTGATGTAGATATGAATCAACCTGGTATTCACAATTGGCTACAAGAAATGAAAGATGAGTCACTAAGCCAATATGATATTATGACTGTTGGAGAAGCCAACGGTGTAAATCCAGATAATGCAGAAGAGTGGGTTGGAGAAGATAAAGGTAAATTCAATATGATCTTCCAATTTGAACATTTAGGTTTATGGAGTACTGGTGATTCTCAATTTGACGTTAAATCATATAAAGAGGTGTTAAATCGCTGGCAAAAGAGACTAGAAGGAATTGGTTGGAATGCACTTTTCATAGAAAACCATGATCAACCTCGTCGTGTATCAACTTGGGGTAACGATAAAGATTACTGGTTTGAATCTGCTACAAGCCATGCCGTTGTGTATTTCTTACAGCAAGGTACACCTTTTATCTATCAAGGACAAGAAATTGGTATGACCAATTATCCTTTTGAAAGTATTGAAACGTTTAATGATGTTGCGGTTAGAAATGAATATAAAATTGTAAAAGAACAAGGTGGAGACGTTGATCAATTATTAGATAAGTATAGAATGGAAAATCGTGATAATTCTCGTACACCTATGCAATGGAATGATTCTACAAATGGTGGCTTTACAGAGGGAAAACCTTGGTTCCCTGTTAATCCAAATTATAGAGATATTAATGTAGCTCATCAATTAGAAGACGAGCATTCTGTACTTAATTTTTACAAAAAATTGATTCAATTAAAGAAATCTCATGAAATTTATACGTACGGACAGTTTGATTTAATTGATGCAGAAAATGAAAATGTGTTCGCTTATACTAGGCAATTAGAAGGCAAAACTGTAGTGGTTGCAGGTAACTTAACTGATAAACAAAGTTCATTAACATTACCTTTTGATATCGATGAGAATGCAATCAAATTACATAACTACAATAGTCAATTAGATTCAAAATCACTTAAGCCATTCGAAGCATTTGTAGCAGAAATTTAATTCATAAGCAATGTTAGGACATACTTTTTTGTCCTAACCTCTTTTTCTTTTGAAAAATAAAAAATCATTTTACGAGCGTAAATAATACATGACTCATATATTAGAGATGATATAATAAATAAGTCGCCTATCTCTCAGGCGTTTATCTATACGCAGAGAGGGGGTGCTAAAATGGCAGATATTCTTGTGCACATCGTAGCCACAGTGACAAGTGGTTGTATTGTTGCGTTATTTTCGTATTGGCTTCGAAACCGTAACAATAAGTAAATAGGCGACAAGCCACACCAAAAAAATCCCCTCACTACTGGCATAGTGAGGGGATTGGTGCATAAAATGCAGATATTCTTGTTAGTTAGATTATAACACTTATCGTTATAGATTTGCAAAAAGATATGGTGCTTTGATTAGAGAATGTATTTCTTTGATATTTACAAATCATAATTTTCTTGTTCAATTGGCAACCATAATTGAATTTTAGTGAATGGGTCCTCAAATGAGACATCAAAGGGATATATTTCAACATATAAGCTATCTCTTTCATAAGGTAAAGTAAGTTGTAAACTTGATTCGATATAATACCAAGCTTCATTAACCGCATAGTCTATTTCACCTTGGAGATTAAATTTCGCATAATGTCTTCCAGGTAATATTCTACTTTCTAAATGAGATGGATATCTATCACTTGGAACACCAATAAATAATTCCAATCCATTATCTAATGGACAAGTGATTACAAATAACTCATATGGACTTATGTTATTATACCTTTTTAAATCTTTTATTTTACCATCAAGAATTAAATCTTCTAAAAAATCAGGAACTTTATAAGGATTAGATAAATTATTTGCTTCAATATAACGTACATAACCTACTAATGCTATATCTTCCGTGGTATCTAGTCTATATGGATAAGGTGCTCGTTCAGTAGTTGTCAACTTTATATATAAACGTTCTTGTAATTTTAATTCATCTTTTTTTGTAGATGCTTGAATTGGTGAAATTCCATGAAAATCACTAAAATCATTCGCAAAATCATTTGAACTATGATAGTTATACTTTTTTGCGACATCTACTAACCTCGAAGAACTTTGAACCATTTCTTTAGCAGCTGCAGTCATTTTTCTTGCGTGTGCGTAATGTTCAGGTGATTGTCCAACAATCATTTTAAATGATTGATCAAGATGGTAAGGAGAAAGACCAACGTAATCACTCAAATCTTGCAAATTAAACGGCTCTAATAAACGATCTTCGATAAATACAATTGCCTGTTGTATCTGCTTGATAACGTCCAAAACTCTCACTCCAATAAATTTACAATCATTAACTTTTATTTTACCTTATTTTTAGAAAATATACATCTTAACATGTGACATATTGAAAATTTTTTAATAGAAAAGGGTGGTAGGACAGAATTTAAAATCAATTCATTGTCCCACCACCAAAAGAATGACTATAGTTGAAAGAGGCTGGCTATAAGCACATGCTCAATTTAGGTAGCTACTATTAAAATAATACTTGAACTCAAAATATTACTTTAGTCCAGAAGGCTTCACTATAGGCTTATCAATTGTCTATTTATTGTATATCATCCCACCAATGATTACCATCTCTACTTAATAGTAAATCACTTTCTAATGGTCCATTTGTACCTGACTCATAGTTAGGGAAGTTAGGTTCATTCATTGTCCATTCATCTTGTATAACATCAACAAACTTCCATGTAGATTTTAATTCTTCCCAATGTGTAAAGTTTGTAGCATCACCTTTTAAACAATCGAATAATAAATTTTCATAGGCATCCACAGTGTTCATCTTATCTTGAGCACTCATTGCATATGATAATTGAACGGGTTCTGTATCAATACCTTGGATGTTCTTTTTCGCGTTTAAATGAAGTGATATACCCTCATTAGGTTGAATATTAATAACTAATAAGTTTGAATCCAACAATTTATCGGTCTGATAGTATAAGTTCATTGGTACTTCTTTGAACTCAACTACAACTTGAATCGATTTAGATTTCATACGTTTTCCCGTTCTAATATAGAAAGGTACACCAGCCCAACGGAAGTTATCAATTGTTAGTCGGCCTGATACAAAAGTTGGAGTATTTGAATCTTCGGCTACTCGATCTTCATCTCGATAGGCAATGACTTTTTCACCATCAATAAATCCTTCATCATACTGTCCACGTACAAAATTTTGTTTTACTTCTTGAGGTTCAAGCTGTCTAAGTGATTTCAATACTTTTACTTTTTCAGCACGTATATCTTCACTATTTAAGCTAATTGGCGCTTCCATAGCTAAAAGGGCCACCATTTGTAACATATGATTTTGTACCATATCTTTTAATGCGCCACTAGATTCATAATAACCTCCACGGTCCTCAACACCTAATACTTCTGAGGATGTTACTTGAATGTTTGAAATGTATTTATTATTCCATAATGGTTCAAACATCGCATTTGAAAAGCGTAAGACTTCTATATTTTGAACCATATCTTTACCTAAATAATGATCAATTCTGTATATTTCTTCTTCTTTAAATGAGCGTCTTAATTGATTGTTTAATTGCTCAGCCGATTTTAAATCACTGCCAAATGGTTTTTCAATAACTAATCGTTTAAAACCAGTAGTATCGGTTAAACCAGATGATTTTAAGTAATCCGAAATAATACCAAAGAATTGAGGTGCCATTGCTAAATAAAATAAGCGATTTCCTTTTAACTGATATTGTGAATCTAATTCATTTGAAAAACTCAATAATGAATTATAACTTTGTTCATCACTTACATCATGTTTAAAATAATAGACATGTTCCATAAATGCATCTATTTGATTCGTATCTTTGACATGCTTTTGGATAGAACTTTTAACTTGTTCACGAAAGACTTCGTTCGTGTAATCTCTACGTCCAATTCCAATTATTGCAATATGTTCATCTAAATTATCTTGTTGAAATAAATGGAATAGTGATGGAAATAATTTTCTATGACTTAAATCTCCGGTAGCACCGAAAATAGTAATTAAACAAGGAATATGTTTAGAATGTTTACTCAAGTTCAAAACCTCAATTCTATTAATACTATGATTGTATTATTATAAATTATATTTGCACCGCTTCAAACTGATTTGCCTAATATTTATTATTTTGCTAGGGCACTTATATAATGGAATGATGCACAATTTAATATCATTATAACTCAAAATGTATCTAATGCATTTATTTTATGTCTTTTTATAGCAAAAATAATCACATATGATAAAATATAATGAAGGAAAAGGAGGCATATGCATGGAAGTTACATTCTTCGGAACAAGTGCTGGGTTACCTACTAAAGAGAGAAATACTCAAGCTATAGCTTTGAACCTTGAGCCTTTTTCGAATAGTATATGGCTATTTGATGTCGGAGAGGGCACACAACATCAAATTTTACATCATTCAATTAAGCTAGGAAAAGTTGACCATATTTTTATAACGCATATGCACGGAGATCATATTTTCGGATTGCCTGGACTACTTACAAGCCGTTCTTTTCAAGGTGGAGAAGACAAACCACTGACAGTTATTGGTCCTAGAGGTTTACAGCAATATATTGAGACTACACTAAGATTATCTGAATCTCATCTAAACTATCCGATTACTTATATAGAAATTGATAATCATTTCACATATCATCATAAAGGATTCTCAATTAGTGCACATTTGTTAAATCATGGTATCCCATCTTATGGTTATCGCATTGAATCTCCGACGACACCAGGAACAATTGATGTTGAGGCACTTAAATCTATTGGTTTATATCCTGGACCAAAATATCAAGAAGTAAAATCTTATGATAATTTTGAATATGAAGGACAAGTATATAATTCGGATGATTTCAAAGGGCCAGCTAAACCCGGACCAATTATATCTATCTTTGGTGATACAAAACCATGTCAGTCGGAATTAAGCATTGCTAAAGATTCTGATGTAATGATTCATGAAGCTACATACATTGAAGGCGAAAAAACATTAGCAAATAATTATCACCATAGTCATATTGAAGATGTTTTTGAATTAATAAAACAAGCTAATGTAAAAAGAAGCTTAATCACACATTTAAGTAATCGCTATAATCACGAGAATATTCAACTTATTAAACAACAATTAAAGACACATGAAGACGTTCCAAATTTTGAATTTGTTAAAGATTTTGATACGTTTAAAATTTAAATACTACTAATTCTTTAACTCTTTAAAGTAAGTATAATTAAAATTACTAAGTAAGAGACTGGGATATAGAAGTCACAGAGAAATCATTATCCTAGTCTCTTTTACAGTAAAATTTAATTATCTTCATTTTTAGATAATTCAACGCTACGATGAACTGCTGCATTCAAACAATCCTTAAAGATTGCTTCAATATCATGTTGAGCTAATGCATTTAAACCCGCTTGAGTTGTTCCACCTTTAGAAGTAATATTTTTACGCAACTGTTCCATACTTAAATCTGTTCTTTCAATCATCTTACTTGTACCAATAATTAAATTTTTAATTGATTCTTCAACTTGATCTTTCTCAAGACCTAAATCTGTACCTGCTTTAACATATTGTTCAAAGACATGATATAAAAATGCAGGACCGCTTCCTGTAATCGCAGTTACTTGATGTAAGTGGTCTTCATCCACCTCAATTACTGAACCAAAAGCATTTACTAAATCGATAACCTCTTCCTTTGATTTAGGTCCAAAATTTCCTGAAAAGCTGATACCTGTTACAGAATGACCAACTTGAGCATTTGTATTAGGCATAATTCGAGCGATAGGATTTTCAACATGTAATTGTTCCTGAATATAATTGATAGGTAAACCAGCCATAATAGAAATAAAGCGATTGTTTTCATTGATGTATGGTTGAATTCTTTGTGCTACTTTTTCGAAATCATAAGGTTTAGAACCTAAGAAGACATAATCTGCGTCTTGTAATAAGTTTTCATCATCGTAGCTGTATTCAACACCTAATTCCTCAGCGAAATTTTTTAACGCTTCTTCATTCGATTTATTTGTTAAGTAAATATCATGTGACTTTAATTTTTTTGAATTAATTATACCTTTGAAGATTGCTTGTGCCATATTTCCTGCACCATAAAATACTAATTTCATTGACAACATCATCCTCACTCTTTAATTTATAAAACCATAGTAACATATTAGTAGCACTTTTTTTATAAAAGTTAGTGCTACTATACGCATGAGCTTTAGCTCAGGTGATCAACAAGTGTCAGATTAGTTAATATTATAAGAATTAAATTGCGAATTCGCAGTAGCTGACTGAACTGAGAAGGCGCTTATAATCAAACTATCTCAGTTCTAGTCATCCTTGCAGGGGTGGAACCATGAATTCTCATATAGAATTCTGTTCCACTCTCACTATACGCATGAGCTTTAGCTCAGGTGATCCCAGGGCACTTCTTTTTATATAATAGATAACTTTATGTATGAAATGATTTAGGTTATTATAATCTTAATCATAATTAAAGAGGGTATTACTATGTTAGGTAAACATTATATCGTTACTGGAGGCACTAGTGGATTGGGGCTTGAAATCACTAAGCAACTTATCAAAAAAGGGGCTAATGTTACAATTCTTGCTAGGAACAAAGAAAAGTATAAACAAATCAATTTCAAACCATTTGAAAAAAGAGTACAAATGCTAACTTGTGATTTGCAAGATAAAAATGCTATTAGCATGTTACCACAATATATCGATACTCAAATTGACGGTATCATTTATAGTGCTGGGCTTGGGTATTTTAAATCGATAAGTCAACATTCCACTAATGAAATGTTAGAAACTTACGAAGTTAATATCATCGGTTTTAATTTATTACTGCATGCCTTACTGCCATATTTATCCAAACATGCGAGTATTGTAGGGATTTCGAGTCAAGCAGCATTCATCACACAAGCAAATGCGGCTTATTATGGTGCATCTAAAGCGGCTTTTAATGCAGTTCTAAATGCACTTCGTTTAGAACATCCATCTTACCATGTCATGTTAGTTAATCCCGGACCTGTTCGAACGCCTTTTCACGAAAAAGCAGATCCAAGTCTCGCATATGCACATAAGTATGACGCAATGATGTTAGATCCAACACTATTAGCTAAAGATATTATTGACGGTATTATTAAACGTAAATGTGAAATCAATCAACCTAAATGGATGCACTCCGCTTTAAAATTTTATCAATTATGCCCTAGATTTCTTGAATCGCTTTTTCCATTTTTATTTAAGAACAAACAGTAAACAGGAGTGATTGTATGTTATGTTGTGTGAACCGAGACGTCAAACAATGTATTGAGAATGTGAATACACTATCATCACAATCAATTTTTACTATTACAGATTTATTAGGACAAGACTATTATGATTCATTAGATTCTGCCGAACAATCATTTATAGATTTCAAATTTCATGAGCTAATATTAAGAGGGGAAATCATGAATGTAGTCATTAAAGAAGAAAGTGAACATGATAAACATAGGTATTTAAAGCAATATTAAATTAAATCAATTTAAATTGAAACAAAAGGTGTTTAGGACAAGTTTTTAATTTATTGTCTCTAACACCTAAGAGATTATTAAAAAACTAATTAAGTATGTTATCTATTTTAAATGTTGAGTATATTCTAAGTTCTTCACTCTTTCTCGAGCTGCTTTCACTTGATCAAGACTTACTTTTTTATTGTAATTATTAACGTTTTCTTCCAATTGTTGTGGCGAACTAGCGCCAACGATAATTGCGCCAAGTGCATCATGAGATTTTAAATATTCAAAAGATAAAGCACTAAGATTACTTTCTATTTCTTTAACAGAAGCAATCGTTTCTCCTAAATCATGATGTGTATAATCAAATATGCCCTCACTAAATTTATGATCTAAAGCATCAATACTATTGGAAGTTAACAACCCTTTAAATACGGGTCCGCGTGCTAAGACTTTAACGCCTTTCGCATGGATGTCACTCAATAATTGTTCTGGACGATTATCAATTAAATTAAATTGCGACATAATTGTCTCGATTTCACTATGTTTTAAATAATAATCAATAACATTTGGGCGTATTGAAGAAATACCATATGCCTTAATGATACCTTCTTGCTTTAATTCATTAAATGCACTAATCGTTTCATCCAATGGATCATCTATTGTACCACCATGCAATTGATATAAATCTATATGATCTAGTCCTAATCGTTTTAATGATCCCTTTACACTTTCTTTAATATATTTCTTAGAAGGGTCCCATGTTGTACCTCCATCTTCAGTAGGGCGATTTCCAACTTTTGTTCCAATTACAATATCATCACGATTTTGATATTTTTTTAAAGCTTTGCCCACAATTTCTTCATTAGTCCCTCTATCATAAATATCAGCAGTATCAAAATAAGTGATACCACTTTCGATTGCTTTTTCAATGATAGGTTCAGCATTAGCATACTCTGTACCTAAACTCATACAACCTAACCCTAATTCTGAAATTTCGATGCCACTCTTTAAAATATTCTTTTGCATGTCCAATCTCCTTCCGATAAACTTTAGGTAACGCATTCATCTTACCAATTTATATAATGAATTGAAAGGGACGTGAATTTAATGGAATTTAATGAAAAGACGTTTGATAGAACAGTAATTTATAATGGCAAAATTATAGATTTAGAAATTCATGATGTGGAGTTGCCTGATGGCAATACATCTAGAAGGGAATTAGTCTACCATAACGGTGCAGTGGCAGTCTGTGCAATAACGCCTAATGATGAAGTATTACTTGTTAAGCAATTTCGTAAACCAGTTGAAAAAGCTTTGTTAGAAATACCCGCTGGAAAATTAGAACAAGATGAAGTTCGTGAAGAGGCTGCCAAACGAGAATTAGAAGAAGAAACAGGTTATGTGGCAAATAATTTAGAATTTATAACAGACATGTATGGTTGTCCTGGATTCACAAATGAAAAACTCACTATATACTTCAGCAATAATCTAAGCGAAGGGCAACTTAACCTAGATGAAGATGAGTTTGTTGAATTGCATAAAGTACCGATTTCAGATATAAAAGCATTGCTTGATAATCATGAAATAGAAGATGCTAAAACCATAATTGGTTTACAATATATATTATTAAATTATAATCATTCTAATTAAGTGCTGTAAAGCTCTTGCATTTAATTGAAAATATTGGTAATTTAGTAATTGAAATATTTTCAATTTAAAATGATTATAATTATTGATAGAGGAGTGTCGCTCCCATGGAAGAACGATTAAATCGAGTTAAACAACAATTACAACAATCTTCATATAAATTAACACCACAAAGAGAAGCCACAGTACGAGTTCTAATTGAAAATGAAAAGGATCACCTAAGCGCGGAAGATGTTTATTTAAAAGTGAAAGACAAAGCACCTGAAATTGGACTAGCAACTGTTTATAGAACATTAGAACTTTTAGCTGAAATAAAAGTAGTTGACAAAATTAATTTTGGTGATGGTGTTGCACGCTTTGATTTAAGAAAAGAGGGCGCTAAACACTTCCATCACCATTTAGTGTGTATGGAATGTGGTAAAGTTGATGAAATTCATGAAGACTTATTACCTCAAGTTGAAGAAAGAGTAGAAACAGAATATAACTTTAAAATTCTTGATCACAGATTAACTTTTCACGGCGTTTGCGCTGAATGCCAAGCTAAAGGAAAATAGATTAACTTATAGGCTAGGACAATTTTAAATCATTGTCTTAGTCTTTCTTAATACTATTACATAAAAATGATTTTGAGTTTATTCAAATAGAGGTGTTGTCATGGAAACAATTATCGAGGAATATTTAAAATTTATACAAATTGAAAAAGGTTTAAGTGAAAATACGATTGGCGCTTATCGCAGAGATTTGAAAAAATATCAATTATATATGCAAGAACAAAAAATTGCTCATATTGATTTTATAGATAGACAAACAATACAAGAATGCCTTGGTTCTCTAATAGATCAAGGCGCGTCCGCAAAATCTATTGCAAGATTTATTTCAACAATACGTAGTTTTCATCAATTTGCTTTACGCGAAAAATATGCTGCTAAAGATCCCACCGTTTTAATTGAAACGCCTAAGTACGAAAAAAAACTTCCAGATGTTTTAGATGTTGAAGAAGTAATTCAGTTACTAGAAACACCGGATTTAACTAAAAATAATGGGTATCGCGATCGTACAATTTTAGAATTATTATACGCAACAGGCATGCGTGTTACTGAATTAATACAAATTGAGATAGATGATGTCAACTTAATTATGGGATTTGTTAAAGTTTTCGGTAAAGGGAACAAAGAGAGAATCATTCCTTTAGGTGACACTGTCATTGAATATTTAGATACTTATATCAATACTGTTAGACCTCAATTACTTAAAAAAACGGTAACGAATGTACTGTTTTTGAACTTGCATGGTCGACCTTTGACACGTCAAGGTATATGGAAGCTAATTAAACAATATGGTTTAAGAGCGAATATTACTAAAACTTTGACCCCACACACATTAAGACACTCGTTTGCTACTCATTTATTAGAAAATGGCGCAGATTTACGAGCAGTTCAAGAGATGTTAGGTCATTCTGATATTTCTACTACTCAGTTATATACACATGTTTCTAAAACTCAAATCAGACAGATGTATAACCAATTTCATCCGAGAGCCTAGACCACAAATAAATACTCTTAAATTGGGAGTGGATTAAGAGTACTTTCATAAAAGTTTCCAAATAGATATTTTATAATTAATGTAAGTCGAGCTACACTAAATTTTATTTTAAATCTTTTCCACTCCTAATATTTTGTTTTTCAATCATCGCTTGATGTCTTGCACTGATTACATCACTTCTATCTCGTTTTTTATGATGATTAATTATATATTCATCTTGAGTTAAAAGTGTTGTAAATTTGTAATCTGGATAAGTATTAATAATCTGTTTTTCAAAAATATTATTTATCGGTATGTATACAGGTTTAAAAGATTTTGAATCTTCAATGGATTTAATTTGACTTAAAATTAATGTTTTATAATCTTGCTCATTAAGTTGCAACAACGTTTTATCATTTGCTTTTTCAAAAGTGCTCAATGACTTTTTCAAAGTTACAAGTGCACCTTTTGTGTTACCTCTTCTATAATGGTACATAGCAGTTGAAAATAAAATTAAACTCACTATGCCATCCTTTTTAGAAAAATTTATATTTGATTTCCATGCTTCTTCCAAAATATCATGACATAAGAAATAATGTTGGTGTTTGTGAAAATAATAATAAAAATCGATTAAGGCTTTGTCCAATCCATCTCATCCTTAATTTAATGTTTGTATTATTCATGCTATAATATTTTAGGAAATTATGCACGATAGAGATTCAATATGAGGACGATTAATATGTATGAAGTAAAATTAGATGCCTTTAATGGCCCATTAGATTTGCTACTCCACTTAATTCAAAAATATGAAATTGATATTTATGATATACCAATGAAATCATTAACAGAGCAATATATGCAATACGTCCACGCTATGAAGCAACTAGAAATTAATGTAGCTAGTGAATATTTAGTTATGGCTTCAGAGCTATTAATGATAAAAAGTAAATTATTACTCCCTCAACATGATGTAGACGATAACCTTGAAGAAGATCCTCGTGAAGATTTGGTAGGGCGATTAATTGAATATCAAAATTATAAAGAATACACACAATTGTTAACTGAGAAAAAAGAAGAGCGAGAGCACTATTTTACTAAACACCCAACTGACCTATCCCATCTTGAGAAAAACGTAACATGGGATGAAAGCCAAACCTTAGATTTAACAGATTTAATTGTTGCTTATCAACGCGTTAAAAGCAGATTAGCTCTTAATAAACCTAAGACAGTTGAAATAATTAAAGAAAGTTTCACTATTCAACAAGCTACTGAAAAGGTAACTACACAATTAAAGCATCATACATCTTTTAATTTCTTCAGTTTATTTACTTTTAGCGAGCCAATAGAACAGGTGGTTACTCACTTTTTAGCTATATTGGAGATGTCTAAATCAGGAGTAATTAACATAGAACAAGTTAGAAATTTTGATGATATACGTATCATTAGAGGAGTGAATTTTAATATTGGATAAACACGGAATCATAGAAGCATTACTATACACAGCTGGGGATGAAGGGCTTGACGAAAAGCAATTATTAGAAATTCTCGATATTAATCAAGCTAAATTATCTGAATTAATTTCATCATACACCTCTAGTGGTTTAATAATTCAAAAATTTGGTTCAACATATATTTTAACTTCAAAAAAAGAAGCTTCACCTTATATCGAACAATTAATTGAACAAAAATCTAATATGAAATTATCTCAAGCTGCAATGGAAACATTATCAATTATTGCGTATAATCAGCCATTGAGTCGTAGTGACATAGAATTAATTAGAGGAATTAATTCTGATGGTGCAGTTAGAACATTAATTGCACGTGGATTAATTGAAGCTAAAGATGTAGAAAATTCTCGTAGTCATGCTTTACAAACAACGGATTTGTTTTTAAATGTATTTGGAATAGAAAAAATGGAAGATTTACCAACAACTGAAGAAGATGAAGAAGAAATGGAAGATTTCTTTAGTAATTTAGTAAATCAAAAAGGAGATACAAAATGAGTAAAGAATTAGAAAGGCTTCAAAAACGAATTGCTAATAGTGGATACACTTCACGAAGAAAAGCTGAAACTTTAATTACCGAAGGCAAAGTTAAAGTTAACGGGCAAACCGTAACTGAATTAGGTACTAAAGTAAAAAGTTCTGATACAGTTGAGGTTGAAGGAATTAAAATTGAACAAGAAGACAAAATGTATATTTTGTTCTATAAACCAACTCAAGTTATAACAAGTGTGTCTGACGATAGAGGACGAACTGTGGTTACTGACTACTTTAAAGATTTAGAGACAAGAATTTATCCTGTTGGTAGATTAGATTATGATACATCAGGATTATTGTTACTTACTAATGATGGCGAATTTACAAACTTAATGACTCATCCAAGATATCATATTCAAAAAAAATATGTGGCTAAATTAAAAGGTTACCTCATGAGAGAAGAAGTTAAAGCTTTAGAAAATGGAATTGAACTTGAAGATGGTTTTACCCAACCAGCTCAAGTCAAAGTAAAAAAGCAAGATAAAGATAAAAATATTACACTTGTAGAAATCACTATTAGTGAAGGACGAAATCGACAAGTTCGTCGTATGTTCGAGCATTTTGGACATCAAGTTGATAAATTAACAAGAATTGAGTTCGGCAATTTGAACCTTAAAGGATTAAATGCAGGTGAGGGCAGAGTACTGACACCTCATGAAGTTAAAGTATTAAGACATATGGCAGAAAACGGAAAATAAATGAAGTATATTTTACAATAGCAAGAGAAATTAAATGATATTAATTTCTCTTGCTATTTTTTTCACAAAGTTAACTTTAAAGTAAAGCTTTCAATCATGCTGTATGCTATAATAATGAGTGAATTGAGCATGTGTAGGAGGTATAAACAAAATGACAAATGAAATATTAATTGTAGACGATGAGGATAGAATCAGAAGATTATTGAAACTATACCTAGAGAGAGAATCGTTTACGATTCATGAAGCAAGTAATGGCAAAGAAGCTTATAATCTTGCTATAGAAAATGACTATGCGTGCATACTTTTAGACTTGATGTTACCAGAAATGGAAGGTATTGAAGTAGCATCTAAGTTACGTGAACATAAAGACACACCTATTATTATGCTTACAGCTAAAGGCGAAGAAACAAATAGGGTAGAAGGATTTGAGTCTGGCGCAGATGATTATATCGTCAAACCATTCTCACCAAGAGAGGTTGTTTTAAGAGTAAAAGCATTATTACGTAGAACGCAATCTTCTAAACCTGAACAAAGTGAACCTCATGCAAGAGATGTTATTGAATTTAATCATTTAATTATTGATAATGATGCACATCGTGTATTAGCAGATAACCAACAAGTTAATTTAACTCCAAAAGAGTACGAATTACTTATTTATTTAGCTAAGACACCTAATAAAGTGTTTGATCGTGAACAACTTTTAAAAGAAGTATGGCATTATGAATTTTATGGTGATTTAAGAACAGTAGACACTCATGTTAAACGCCTGCGTGAGAAACTTAATCGTGTATCAGAAGATGCTGCACATATGATTCAAACTGTTTGGGGTGTTGGTTACAAATTCGAGGTAAAGTCTAATGACGAATCGACTAAATAGTGTGGTAATAAAACTGTGGTTAACTATACTTTTCATAGTAACGACAGTTTTAATTTTATTAAGTGCGGCATTAATTACTTTTATACAATACTACTACACACAACAAACTGAAAATGCTATAAGAGAAGATGCGTCTAGAATCAGCCACTTAGTTGAACAAGCTGATAATAAAACTTTAGCCATAGAACACAGCCAACAATTAATAGATGGATCAGGTGGCGTTATTATAATGGCTAATAAGTCTTCAAGTTTTAAAAGTTCAAATAGCAATACTAAAGACAAAATGCTTGAAGAGATACACAAGAATTCGCAATTCCAACGCGTCTTCTCTCAAGGAAAGTCTACCACTCAAAATATAACAATAAGTAATAACGGTAATTCCCATTCCTATATTTTGTTAGGCTATCCTATGAAAGCACAAGAAAATGCAAATTCAAAATATAGTGCAGTATTCATTTATCAAGATTTAAAGTCTATTGAAGATACTAATAATGCAATTACCATTATCATTTTAATCACCGCCATTATATTTATCGCTATTTCAACAATATTTGCATTCTTTTTGTCAAATAGAATTACTAAACCTTTACGACAACTTAGAACTCAAGCTATTAATATTTCTAAAGGTGATTATTCAAAACAGACAAGTGTTTCAACTAAAGATGAGATAGGCGAATTATCACATACGTTTAATAATATGAGTTCTGAAATACAAGAGAATATAGAGGCACTTTCAACTCAAAAAAATATAAGAGATAGTTTGATTAATTCTATGATTGAAGGTGTATTGGGTTTAAATGATAAGAGGGAAGTTATTCTTTCAAATAAAATGGCTGACGATATTATTAAATCAATAGACAAAACTGTATATAAAGAAATTGAAAAGCAAATTGAAACTACATTTGTTTCAAAAGACACCGAATTCCAAGAATACGAGATTAACAATAAATATTACGTCATAATCATGAGTTATGTAGAGAGAATTCAACAAGATGGCCGTAGTGGAATTGTAGTCATTATAAGAGATATGACTAATGAACATAATTTAGATCAGATGAAGAAAGATTTCATTGCCAATGTTTCACATGAATTACGTACACCTATTTCGTTATTACAAGGTTACACTGAATCAATTGTAGATGGTATTGTAACCGAACCAGAAGAAATTCGAGATTCTTTATCAATTGTATTAGATGAAACGAAACGTTTAAATCGATTAGTAAATGAATTATTAAATGTGGCTCGCATGGATGCAGAGGGTTTAACTGTTAATAAAGAAAAACAACCCATTAAACCTATACTATCTAAAATGCAAATGAAATATAAACAACAGGCTGATGATTTAGAATTAAATATGTCATTAGAACCAAACATCGGTGATGAATTATGGGAATACGATGCCGATCGCATAGACCAAGTTCTAACAAATTTAATTGACAATGCCACACGTTATACTCAACCAGGTGATTCAATAACAATTACAACAACTACGGATGATTCCTATCAAACGTTGTACATTAAAGATACTGGTAGCGGCATATCTCCAGAGCATATTGAACTCGTATTCGACAGATTTTATAAAGTAGAGGCTTCAAGAACTAGAGGTAAACAGGGGACTGGTTTAGGACTATTTATCTGTAAAATGATAATCGAAGAACATGGTGGTACTATTAAAGTTGAAAGTGAAGTAAACAAAGGTACAACATTCATAATTAAGTTACCAAAGCCTAAAAATAAATATACCTATTAATATATTTATTTTATCTAAGAGCAAACACCTTGTACTTAAGAATGGTGTATTGCTCTTTTTTAAATAAGTCTAAGCACCATTATTGCGCAATGCTTTCACATAAGGTAATATAAAAATTAAATTAATCAATTATATAATTCATCTTCGGGGTAGGGTGCAATTCCCAACCGGCAGTAAATTAAGCCTGCGACCCGCTTCTTTGAAGTGGCTGATTCAGTGGAAATCTGAAGCCGACAGTATAGTCTGGATGGGAGAAGATGGAGGTTTTTTTGTTGTTCAAAATTATCTCCTATTCTATGTAAGATGAATGGAAGGAGAAAATTAAATATGCAACAAAACAAACGTCTTATCACTATTAGCATGTTAAGTGCCATAGCGTTTATTTTAACATTCATTAAATTTCCGCTACCTTTTTTACCACCATACTTAACATTAGACTTTAGTGATGTTCCAACTTTATTAGCAACATTTCTTTTAGGTCCCATTGCTGGTATTTTAGTAGCACTTATCAAAAATATACTTAATTTTTTATTCAATATGGGAGATCCTGTTGGTCCAGTTGCCAATTTTTTAGCAGGTGTTAGTTTCCTGTTATCCGCTTATTATGTAACTAAGCGTCAAGGCCGTCATAGTGATACACCACGTTCATTGGTTGTGGGGCTAGCAATAGGTACTATAGTAATGACTATCGTACTTAGTATACTGAATTACTTTGTTTTACTTCCATTATATGGAATAATTTTTAATTTAGGTGATGTCTTCAACAATCTAAAAATTATCATTTTATCAGGTGTTATACCTTTCAATATTATAAAAGGTATCGTGATTTCAATTATATTTGCGCTTTTATACAGAAGATTAAAACGCGTATTATCATAGAAAACCTCCTAATGTTGAACTAATTAGTTCAACATTAGGAGGTTTCCTTATTAATTCACTCATAATATGTGACTATTCAAATTTAAGAGCATCACCATCAAATGGTTCTTCTTCAATCTTAATTGAATCAGTCGGACAACCTTCAAGCGCATCTTCCATATCTTCATATAATTCTTCTGGTACTTCTGCAGTACCTTGATTATCATCAAGGATTACGAAAGCAATACCTTCGTCGTCATAATCGTAAATGTCAGGTGCAGCAGCACCACATGCTCCACAAGCAATACATGTATCCATATCAACGATTGTATACTTTGCCAAATTCTTCGCCTCCTTTGATAAAAATGCTACACTAGTATAACAAATGTTAAATAACACTTCGATTAATTTATTTACTATTCTATTAGTTATATAAAGTGAGGATTCATTAATGCACTCAATTATTACCTATGCATCAAATCATTCATTCGATTATAAAACCAATAAAAGTATTTATAATATTTTGAATGGAAAAAAATCACATCAAACATTTTTTGATGCATGTTCCCAACAACTTTTATCATTATATCATAGTTTACCTAAATTAAAATATCCGTCTTTTGAGCGATTTTTAGATACCTATAATAATCAAAATACTGACATTACAATACATCCAAGATATACATACGATAGTATGATTCAAACTTTTAGTTGCATTCAATTACTAATACAAACTATAACTCATTTTAAAAACAACCACTTAAACTTTATACCAATTACACAACAAATAACTGTTCAAAGTAGAGTGAAACAAATCTATTCAAAAATACTGGAACAAAATTTAGTTGATGATTTTGAAAAAGAAATCGAACAGCTCTTTCATTTTATTGATGAAAAATGTAGTAACAACTGTTTAATCCATTATTATCTACAAGGTTATGAAGAACCTATGTATACGCGACAGCAGGTTTCTTTAATAGAAGATATACCTGTAACTAAGTTATTTGAACTTGAACTCAATAATTTAGTGCAAATGATGTTTGCATTAGAAAACGATAAACAATTTCCTATATTAACTCAAACAATCATATTACCGACTTTGTTAAATAAAACGACAATTACGTATCATCAATTACTCAAAGGTCTTTCTATGGATGAGGCTGCAGTGACCCAAAATGTTAAAATTAACACAATCGAAGATCACGTTCTTGAATTATTTATAAAAGGATATTTTTCAGAATACCAAACCTTTGTTAATGGCCCACAAACAAGTGAATTTATAGCATTTTATTATCAAAACAGAGGACATAGATTAAAATTATATAAAGAAGAATTTGATCAATTATCTTATTTTCAAATTAAATTGTTAATAGTCGGTATTGAGAGAGGTGAATTGAGTGCTTGAAGAAAAATTGAGAGAATGGTTCGGATTCTCATCATTTAATCCTGGTCAAAAAAAAATAATCGAAAGTGTAGTTAGTAAGAAAGATACCCTAGGTATTCTTCCTACGGGGAGTGGTAAAAGCTTATGTTACCAAATGCCAACCTATATGAAAGGAAAGCCAACATTAATAATATCTCCGTTAATCTCTCTTATGGATGACCAAGTGATGCAATTGAAAGCTCAAGGTGAGAAATTTGTTACTTCTATTCATTCAGGCATGGATGAAAATGAAAAACAACAAAATATAAATTCATTACACAAAAGTCGCTTTGTTTTTTTAAGTCCAGAATTTATTTTACAAACACAAAACTTTAAATTAATTAGGAAAATTGACTTCGGATTAATTGTACTTGATGAGGCACATTGTTTATCTGAATGGGGTTATGATTTCCGACCTCATTATGCATTAATAGGTAAGATAACATCTCATTATAAAAATGCATCAATACTGGCTTTAACAGCTACAGCACCACCTCATTTAGAAAACGACTTGAATCTTATCTTATCTAGGAAATTAAACGTAATTAAGACTTCTATGAATCGGGAGAATATATCTTTTTCTCATCTTAACTTTGAAAATGATGGTGCTAAAATTAAGTGGCTATTAAACTTTTTAGAACAATCCGGTCCAACTATTATTTATGTTTCATCTAAAAAGGTCTGTTTAGAATTAGCCAATATGATATACGACCATGGTTATTTAACCGGTATTTATCATGGTGATTTATCTTATCAAGAACGACATACTGTACAAAATCAATTTATGGAGAACTTTATACCCGTTATCGTGGCTACTAGTGCTTTTGGCATGGGCGTTAATAAAAAAGACATTAGAACAGTCATCCATTTTCATTTATCAACAAGTCCTTCAAATTACTTACAAGAAATTGGTAGAGCCGGGAGAGATAATTTACAAAGCCAAGCGATTAGTCTATATCAGCCAGACGATAGCTATATATTAGAGACATTATTGTTTAGTGATGCGATAACTACTGAAGACATCGATGCTTTTGATATAGGTGCTTTTTTACCTCCTCAAAAGCAAGAAATACTAACCATATTGAGTCAAAGATATTCATCCAACGTACTCAAAACAATTTTTGACAATTCATTAATTCGAAAAAAATTAGGTTATCAAAGAATGATCGGTTATACATCCCTAGATCAATGTAGACGTCGTTATTTATTAGAATTTTTTGGTGATAATCCAACTCAACCTCAGCAATGTTGTGATATAGATTCTAATTTGATGCCTATAAAAGTTACCAATAGAAAAAAAGTTAAAAGAAAATTAAGTTATACTGAAAAGTTAAAATATTTATTTAAAGTATAGTTGCTTTTCTTTACTAAATTTATTTTAAGAGGATATAATTATAATACTTAAAGTTTTTCAAGAAATATTTAAATACTATACATATTTCACGCTTTGTGGGGTATATGGTATGTGATATTTAAATAATTATTTAAGAGAGGATGATGACCGTGTCTAAAAATAATTTTAGAGATGATTTCGAAAAAAATCGTCAGTCTATTAATTCTGATGATCATTTCGAAGATAATACAAACGAGTTTGATGAAAATTCAAATGAGGCCAATGATTTTGATAATCAATCAGACCAACAATTCCCACCTAGAAACGCACAAAGACGTCAAAGACGACGTAACCAAGCTACTAATAAAAACAGAAAATTTGATAATCAAAGTTCTGATTCAAATGCTAATGGTTCACTTGATGATCGACACGATGAAGACTCTTTCAATGAGTTACAACACAATCAGCAAGAAGAGCATCTAGATAACGAGCCAATACATAAGGATGACAAACGTTCTTTTGATAGAGACTTTAATGATGATGCTTCACGTAGAAATAATCGTCATGAAGCATCAAATAGAAAACATGATAAAGACTATGATAATGATAGTTTGAATGATGAGGATCGTCATCGTCGTAATCATGAAGAAAGTATCGATGAGCGTCAAGATAATCGAAATCACAAAGATCAACAAAACAAAAAGTCTCGACATGGCAAAGACGCTGATATAGCTGGAGGTTCCGCAGTCGCTGGAGCTGCTGGTGCTAAAGCTGCAAAAGACAAACGTAAAAAAGATGCACATCATGACTCAAAATATAACGAACATAAAGATGATCGTGGTTTAAATAACGATAATCAATATGATCAAAACAGAAAACATGATAAAGACCTTCATGACGACCATCTTGACGCCAAAAATAACCATTCTAAAGAAGAACCCAAAAAAGGTAATAAAGGTAAAAAAGCAGCAGTTGGTGCCGGTGCAGCTGGTGCGGCTGGCGCAGCTGGAGTAGCAGCTGCAAAACATAAAAAAGACCATAAAAATAATAATCATAACCATAAAGATAATCATAGCCATAACAGAGATCATCAAGACGATCATAGAAATCATAAACATGACGATGGTAATGATGGATTCCAAGCTCACAATGGTAAAAAGAAACGTGGTCTAGCAGGTATTTTACTTCCACTTATCGCTTTATTACTTATTCTAGCTGCACTTGCTATCTTTATTGGAATGTATTTAAACAACGATAAAAAAGATAGCAACCAAGCAGATAACAAAACAGAACAAACTGCTAACAAAGATAACAACAAAGATAGTAAAGACAAAGCTAGTAATGATAGCGACAAAGACAAAGCAAGCAGTGACAAAGATAAAGACAAAGTAACTAATGATGACGACTCAAATGACAAAGCTACAACAGACAATGAATCATCTAGTAATTCAAGTGATGATAATAGTAGCACTTCAGATAATAGTACTTCATCAAATTCATCTGATAACGTTTCATCATCAGATAATATTGGTAGTAACTCAAATAGTGACAATAACAATGGTAACTCTCAAGCTACTTCAAACAGTAGCAGTCAAAGTAACAGCAATAATAATCAATCAAATAGTTCTAATTCAGGACAACAAACTCACGTAGTATCAGGTAATGAAAACTTATACCGTATCGCTATTCAATACTACGGAGAAGGTACTGTTGAAAATGTAAATAAACTTAAACAAGCTAATGGCTTATCAAGTAATAATATTTCTAACGGTCAAAAATTAATAATCCCACAATAACTTAATCATCATTCTAAAGAGACTGAAACAAAATTGTTTCAGTCTTTTTTTGTTTCAATGCACATATAATTTTAATTTTATATAAATATTGTGAGTGCTATTCTATTTAGAAATAGCGAAACAACTGCTATAATATATGGGTGATTAAAGGAGGCCAATGACATGCAAAGCATAGAAAGTATTATTATCGGCGGAGGCCCATGCGGTTTAAGTGCTGCTATTGAACAAAAAAGAAAGGGTATTGATACATTAGTCATCGAAAAAGGGAATGTTGTAGATGCTATATATAAATATCCAACACACCAAACATTTTTCTCATCTAGTGATAAATTAAGTATCGGTGATATTCCTTTTATAGTCGAAGAAAGTAAACCCCGACGCAATCAAGCACTAGTATATTATAGAGAAGTTGTTAAACATCATCAGTTAAATGTTCATGCATTTGAAGAAGTACTCACTGTTAAAAAAATTGACAATAAGTTCACAATAACAACTACTAAAGATGTTTATGAGTGTAAATTTTTAACTGTTGCAACCGGTTATTATGGTCAACATAATAAGTTAGAGGTTAAAGGGGCAGAACTTCCTAAAGTACAACATTATTTTAAAGAAGCACACCCGTTTTTTAATTTAGATGTTACTGTCATAGGTGGTAAAAATTCTGCTGTTGACGCTGCATTAGAATTAGAAAAAGCAGGTGCAAATGTAACTGTACTATACAGAGGTGATCGATATTCAGCTGCCATTAAACCATGGATATTGCCAAATTTTGAATCATTAGTTAATCATGAAAAAATCACTATGGAGTTCAATTCGAACGTTACTGAAATAACAGAGAATAGCGTGATTTATGAAAAGAACGGTAAAGTTACAGAGATACCTAATGATCATGTATTTGCAATGATAGGGTATCACCCTGATTACGATTTCTTAGAATCTATTGGAATTGAAATTAATACAAATGAATATGGAACTGCTCCAGTTCATAATAAAGAAACTTTTGAGACAAATGTTGAGAATTGCTATATTGCTGGCGTAATTGCTGCAGGTAATGATAATAATGCAATCTTTATTGAAAATGGTAAATATCATGGCGGGATTATTACTCAGAGTATTTTAAGTAAAAAGCAAACACCACTTGAAAGTTAAGGACAGAAGTATAAAACAGCAGTATAGTTAATAAGAGCTGAGAACGACGCAACATTAGTGTCTTCTCAGCTCTTATCATCCTTATGAAGATAAATTAATATGATACCAAAAGATTATTAAGTAGTAACTTCTCAAGCAAATCAAATTAAATCACATTATTTTTCTAAAATCTTGTAATTAATTTTGCTTTTCAAAATAATTTTTTAATTCTACAATATTGAGTTGATTACTTAGGCCAATTAGTAACTTAAGTCTTGCTTTAGGACCATTTAATCCATTTGAAAATATTAAACCTTTATTCGCTAATTGAAAGCCACCACCTTCATAGGCATAAACTGGACTTACAATCCCATTAAAAGATCTAGAAACTAACACAATAGGTATATTATTATTTAAACAAGATTGGACACCTTTCAAGCAACTTGGAGGTAAATTTCCTTGGCCTAAAGCTTCAATGACGATACCATCTACGTTTTGTTGCGCATAAAAATTAAATATGTCACTTTCCATACCCATATAAGCTTTTATCAATGGTACTTTCAACTGATAATTTATTATTTTAAATGACTGTTGTTTATAAGGTTGATTATAGAATTGAACATTATCTTTAGTTAATATTCCTAATGGTCCTTGATTTGGACTTTGGAAGGTATTGATGTTAGAAGTATGCGTCTTCGTTACATTTCTAGCAGTATGTATTTCATCATTGAATACGACCATAACGCCTTTGTCATTTGCTTCACTAGAAGAGGCTACACGAATTGATGAAATGAAATTATATAATCCATCGGAACCAATCTCATTAGAAGATCTCATTGCACCAGTTATAACAACAGGACATCTAATGTCTAATAATAAATCTAAAAGGTATGCAGTCTCTTCAAGAGTATCAGTACCATGTGTAATTACAAAACCATCATATTTATCTGTCTCATTAGCTTCAATAATTATATTTCTCAACTTCTCGACATTTTGAATTATTATATGAGGAGACGGAATGTTAAATGGATGAATTTCATCAACATCAGCGTATTGGCCAATAATGTCTCTATAAAGAGATATTGGATTCACATCATTTGTTACTACCTGACTAAATTGGTTTTGGGACATACTAATTGTGCCACCAGTATGTATAACTAATAATCTTTTCATTTCGTTCCTCCTATTTTTAATTTACATATTTATGATAAAATAATACAAATAAAACAACAAGGAAGGATAAATAATATGGACTTAATTAATATTGCCTTGGATGGTCCTGCAGCTGCAGGTAAAAGTACTATTGCACGACAAGTAGCTAGTAAATTGTCTATGATTTACGTTGATACAGGTGCAATGTACCGTGCGATTACTTATAAATATCTTCAAAATGATAAACCAGAGGATTTTAAAACACTCGTTAATCAAACGACGTTGGAATTAACCTATGACAAAAGTAAAGGACAACGAATTTTATTAGATAATCAAGACGTCACTGATTTTTTAAGAGAAAATGATGTAACTCAAAATGTATCTTATGTTGCTTCTAAAGAACCTGTTAGAACATTTGCAGTTGAAAAGCAGAAAGATCTAGCAGCTAAAAAAGGAATTGTTATGGATGGCCGAGATATTGGCACAGTAGTATTACCAGATGCAGAATTAAAAGTGTTCATGATCGCTTCAGTTGAAGAAAGAGCTGAAAGACGTCAAAAAGAAAACGAACAAAGAGGTATCCCATCAACACTATCACAATTAAAAAAAGAAATAGAAGAAAGAGATCATTACGATATGAATCGGGACATTTCACCTTTAAAAAAAGCTGATGACGCCGTCACAGTGGATACAACTGGTAAAACGATTGAAGAAGTGACTGAAGAAATAATGACTTTGGTTAACAATATTTAGATAAATAATGACAGCTATTTAGAGTGATTCGTACTTAACTAAGTTTAAAGTGCGAATTATTTTAAATAGCTATTTTTATTCTATATAATTAAAAGTGGTAACAATTAAGCACTTTTTTAATCGTATAACATACATTTAGTTCGTATAAAAATTTTAAATTTTCAAAAGTTATAAATCAGTTAAATTTTCATTTTATAATTTTAATAATTGATAATTTTTTTAAGAACTTATGAAACTAAAGGGGAATTTCTTGACAATTCTACTGGTTTATAAGATGTTATATGTATGTAGTGTATAAGGAGGCAAACAAGATGACTGAAGAATTCAATGAATCAATGATTAATGATATTAAAGAAGGTGACAAAGTCACTGGTGAGGTTCAACAAGTTGAAGACAAACAAGTCGTAGTTCATATTAATGGTGGCAAATTCAATGGAATCATTCCAATTAGCCAGCTTTCAACTCATCATATTGAGAACCCAAGTGAGGTAGTTAAACAAGGTGATGAAATTGAAGCATATGTTACTAAAATCGAAGTTGATGAAGAAAATGACTCAGGTGCGTATATTCTTTCAAAACGTCAACTTGAAACTGAAAAATCATATGAGTATTTACAAGAAAAACTTGATAATGACGAAATAATTGAGGCTAAAGTTACAGAAGTAGTTAAAGGTGGCCTGGTTGTAGATGTAGGTCAACGCGGTTTTGTACCAGCTTCACTAATTTCAACTGATTTCATTGAAGATTTCTCTGTATTCGATGGACAAACTATTCGCATTAAAGTAGAAGAATTAGATCCTGAAAATAATAGAGTCATTTTAAGCCGTAAAGCAGTAGAGCAAGCTGAAAATGATGTAAAAAAAGCTTCTTTATTAGAATCACTTAATGCTGGTGATGTTATTAAAGGTAAAGTCGCTCGTCTAACTAACTTTGGTGCTTTTGTTGATATCGGTGGCGTAGATGGTTTAGTCCACGTTTCTGAATTATCTCATGAACATGTTGATTCTCCAGAAGATGTAGTTTCTGTAGGTCAAGAAGTAGATGTAAAAGTTAAGTCTGTAGAAAAAGATGCTGAACGTATTTCACTTTCTATCAAAGATACTTTACCTACACCATTTGAAAGCATTAAAGGACAATTTCATGAAGATGATGTTATTGAAGGTAAAGTTGCGCGTTTAGCTAACTTCGGTGCTTTCGTTGAAATTGCTCCAGGTGTTCAAGGTTTAGTTCATATTTCAGAAATTGCTCATGAACATATTGGCACACCAGGTGAAAAACTTGAGCCAGGACAACAAGTTAATGCTAAAATTTTAGGTATAGATGAAGAAAATGAACGTATCTCACTTTCAATTAAAGCTACATTACCTAAAGAGGACGTTGTTGAGAGCGATGATGCTACAACTCAATCTTATTTAAGTAATGATTCAAATGAAGACAATCCAACATTAGGTGATGTCTTTGGCGATAAATTTAAAGACTTAAAATTTTAATCTCAAGTTATTATACAAACTCATTCCCAATTAAAGTTTAAGACTTTAATTGGGAATTTTCATTTTCTCACAATTTAAAGGATCATAATGGTAATTAAATTATGAAATGTAGCGAGATTTATTGTTTTAAAAACCATATTTTTGCTTAACTTACATACTTAGTTTGAAATAAGTAGGTCATATGATAAAATTATAGAGATTTTAGAAAGAGAGGAAGTTAGCTTATGACGAAACCTATTGTAGCTATTGTAGGTAGGCCTAATGTAGGGAAATCTACAATATTTAATAGAGTAGTAGGTGAACGTGTTTCAATTGTCGAAGACACACCTGGTGTTACACGTGATAGAATATATTCATCAGGCGAATGGTTAACACATGAATTTAATATTATTGATACTGGTGGAATAGAAATAGGAGATGCTCCTTTTCAAACCCAAATAAGAGCACAAGCTGAAATCGCAATTGATGAAGCAGATGTCATTATCTTTATGGTGAATGTACGAGAAGGTTTAACCCAAAGTGATGAAATGGTTGCACAGATGCTATATAAATCTAAAAAGCCTGTTGTATTGGCCGTTAATAAAGTAGATAACCCTGAAATGAGAAATGACATTTTTGACTTTTACTCATTAGGTTTTGGAGATCCATATCCAATATCAGGATCACACGGCTTAGGTTTAGGAGATTTATTAGATGAGGTAGTTAAGCACTTTAATGAAGAAACTGAAGATCCATATGATGAAGATACTATAAAACTCTCAATAATTGGTCGTCCTAATGTAGGAAAATCTAGTTTAGTAAATGCAATTCTTGGTGAAGAACGCGTTATTGTATCAAATGTTGCAGGAACTACTAGAGACGCTGTTGATACTGAATACAGTTTTGATGGACAAGATTATGTTTTAATAGATACAGCAGGTATGCGTAAAAAAGGGAAAGTGTATGAATCAACTGAAAAATATTCAGTACTACGTGCACTTAAAGCAATTGAACGATCTAATGTAGTCTTGATTGTAATCGATGCTGAGGAAGGTATAATTGAGCAAGATAAACGTGTTGCAGGATATGCTCACGAAGAAGGTAAAGCAGTTGTCATTGTAGTGAATAAATGGGACACAGTTGACAAAGATAGTAACACAATGAAGAAATTTGCTGATGATATCAGAAATCAGTTCCAATTTTTAGATTATGCTCAAATTGCTTTTGTTTCTGCTAAGGAAGGCACTCGTTTACGCACGTTATTCCCATATATTAATGAAGCAAGCGAAAACCATAAAAAACGTGTTCAAAGTTCTACTTTAAATGAAGTTGTCACTGACGCTATATCTATGAATCCTACGCCAACAGATAAAGGCCGTCGTTTAAATGTATTCTATACTACACAAGTAGCTATCGAGCCTCCAACATTTGTTGTATTCGTTAATGATGTCGAACTAATGCATTTTTCTTACAAACGTTACCTTGAAAATCAAATCCGTCATGCATTTGGTTTTGAAGGAACACCTATTCACATCATTCCAAGAAGAAGAAACTAAGAAGGAGATAAAACTATGACTAAAATTACTGTTTTTGGTATGGGAAGTTTTGGTACTGCATTAGCTAATGTATTAGCTGAAAATGGACATACTGTTTTAATGTGGGGAAAAAATGAAGATAGTGTGAAAGAATTAAATGATCACCATCAAAATAAACGCTATCTAAAAGATGTCGTTTTAAATAGTAGTATTAAAGCAACTAGTGATATTAAAGAAGCCGTAAATTTTACTGATATATATTTAATGGCTCTACCAACTAAAGCAATGCGCGAAGTTACAAGTGAAATTGATAATTTAATTGATACTAAGAAAACTTTTATACATGTTGCAAAAGGGATAGAAAATGATACATTCAAACGTGTTTCAGAAATGATTGAAGATTCAATTTCAGAAGAACACAATGGTGGAATCGGTGTTTTATCAGGTCCTAGTCACGCAGAAGAAGTAGTGATTAAACAACCAACTACAGTCGCCGCATCATCAAAAGATGAAAAAGTTAGCAAATTGATTCAAGATTTATTTATGAATGATTATCTACGTGTATACACTAATAATGATTTAGTCGGTGTTGAACTAGGAGGAGCATTAAAAAATATCATTGCAGTTGCAAGTGGTATTGTAGCCGGCATGGGCTATGGTGATAATGCTAAAGCTGCTTTAATGACACGAGGTTTAGCCGAAATAAGCAGATTAGGTGAAAAATTAGGTGCTGATCCAATGACATTTTTAGGTCTTGGTGGTATTGGAGATTTAATTGTTACTTGTACATCAACGCATTCACGTAATTACACTTTAGGATTTAAATTAGGACAAGGCCAAACGATGGATGAAGCTTTAAATGAAATGAATATGGTAGTAGAAGGGATTTATACTACTAATTCTGTATACCATTTAGCTAAACAACAAAATGTTGATATGCCTATAACTAATGCACTTTACAAGGTTTTATTCGAAGATAATCCGGTTAAAGACAGTGTTAAAGATTTAATGGGAAGAGATAAAAAATCTGAATAAAGTGTAATATTACTCATTATCAAAAATTTTTCGCAGACTTGTACATAAAATACTGATATTTCAGTGTTTTAAGTGCATAAATTATTGCGGTAACATTAATTGTTGTGTTAAAGTCATAGCATAATGATATAAAGATATCATTATCATTCATCTGGAGGTGAACTCGTAATGAATAAAACTGATTTAATTAATGCAGTTGCAGAACAAGCTGATTTAACTAAAAAAGAAGCTGGTTCAGCTGTAGATGCTGTTTTCGAATCAATCCAACAATCACTTTCTAAAGGTGAAAAAGTTCAATTAATTGGTTTCGGAAACTTTGAGGTTCGTGAACGTGCTGCACGTAAAGGACGTAACCCTCAAACAGGTAAAGAAATTGAAATTCCTGCAAGTAAAGTTCCAGCATTTAAAGCTGGTAAAGCATTAAAAGATGCTGTTAAATAATTTACTTAAAAGCCCTATAAAGGGCTTTTTTTTATACATAAATCATTTTAGAGAATTAATGCATATAATTTATTACTATATTATGTATGTTGTTATTCCGTAATAGCTTTTCAATTCAATAAATAAAGTAATTGTAACGTTAAGTCGCTATATTTTATTTTTATTCATATAATGTTAAGATGTATAGTGATAATAACGTGAGGTGTGAACATGGAAAGAACTATAAGCAAATTAAATAGACAAATTAATCAAAAGCTTAAGGGAATTCATGACTATGAAGCTATTAACATAAACTCTAGATTGGGTGAATTATTAGATTGTTATGATATTCCTGAGAATGCTAAACTTGCTTGCCTCACTATCGATACTTCAATGAAACACCTTGATGAAATTACTCAAAATCAAAAGTCAAAGAAATCTATTTTGATTGGTGATTTGCTAAGTGCTCATTTTTATACGTTGTTAGCTGAAATAAATGATCCAACTTTTCAATTAGCAATGAGTAAAGCAATTGTTAAATCTAATGAATTAAAATCATCTTTACATCATCAAGTAATAGAAACTGAAGATATCTATGATGCAATTATTGAAATAGAAACAATCTTCCCATATATAACTTTGTCTCATTTCAGTAAAGAACAAGTAGCCCCTTTAAATTTGTATCAAAAATTAATTCCTGAGGTTGATGATTACTATCCATCTTACCTTAAAATGTATCAAGCCGCTGATGTACATCAGTTTTTAAAAGATATCAATCAAAGTTATATAGAGAAAAGTAGAGGTAATATTAATGACTGAAAATAATGCAAAAAAAGAACAAGTTCATACAGTCTTTCAAAATATTTCAAGTAAATATGATCGTTTAAATAACATAATTAGTTTCGAACAACACAAAGTATGGCGTAAACATGTAATGAAAGATATGCAAGTTAAAGTTGGTAGTAAAGCACTTGATGTTTGTTGTGGTACTGCTGATTGGACAATAGCCTTAAGTAAAGCAGTTGGTGCTCATGGTGAGGTGACGGGTTTAGACTTTAGTGAAAACATGTTAGAAGTTGGTAAAGAAAAAACCAAACATATGAACAATATTCATTTAGTACATGGCGATGCAATGAATTTACCGTTTGAAGATAATTCATTTGATTATGTAACTATTGGTTTCGGTCTACGTAACGTACCTGATTATTTAGTTGCATTAAAAGAAATGAACAGAGTCTTAAAGCCAGGCGGAATGATTGTTTGTCTTGAAACAAGTCAACCAACAATGCCTGTGTTTAAACAAGTTTATAAATTGTACTTTAAATTTGTAATGCCAGTATTTGGTAAATTATTTGCCAAATCAAAAGAAGAATATGAATGGTTACAACAATCTACGTTCGATTTTCCAGATAAGGATAAGTTAAAACAATTGTTTGAACATGCTGGCTTTAATAAAATTAAAATTCGTAGCTTTACAGGTGGCGTTGCTGCAATGCATCTAGGCTATAAACAAAAAAGTTCGACTAAATAAAAGGTGATTAACGTGGCAAAGTTAAACATGAATAGCGAGATAAAAAATGTAGAAAAACGCCTTCAAAAAGCTATTGAAAGCAATGATCCAATATTACGTGAAGCCTCATCACATTTGCTTTCTTCAGGAGGTAAAAGAGTTAGACCGGCATTTGTTATATTAAGTAGTCAATTCGGTCCACAAAAGAAAACAGAAGACACGTATCGCGTCGCAGTTGCATTAGAGTTAATTCATATGGCAACGCTCGTTCATGATGATGTTATAGATAAGAGTGACAAACGACGTGGACGATTAACCATAGTAAAAAAATGGGATGTTACTACTGCAATACTAACTGGAAACTTTCTACTAGCATTAGGACTCGAACATTTATCTGAAATTCGTGACAATCGAATTCATCACATAATTTCAAATTCAATTGTAAATGTAGGACTTGGTGAGTTATTCCAATTTCAAGATCAATTTAATAGCGAACAAAGTATTACTAACTATCTGAGACGTATCAATAGAAAAACAGCTTTATTAATTCAGCTAGCAACTGAAGTAGGAGCAATTACTTCAGAAGCTAATGATGAAACCATTCGAAAACTTAAAATGATAGGTCATTATATTGGTATGAGTTTCCAAATAGTAGATGATATTTTGGATTTCACTAGCACTGAAAAGAAACTTGGCAAACCAGTTGGTAGCGATTTAATGAATGGACATATAACGTTACCAGTTTTACTTGAAATGAAAAAAGATACGTCATTTAAGAAAAAAATTGCTGCTCTAAATCATCAATCTGAATCTCAAGAGTTTAAACCTCTAATTGAACAGATTAGAAATTCTTATAGTATTAAAGAATCAAAAGCAATTAGTGACAAATATTTAGCTAAGGCGCTTAAGTTAATTGATGAACTTGATGAACCCAATGCTCAAAGTCTTTTTATTAAATTAATAAAGAAAATGGGATCACGTAGTGTTTAGAACGAAAAAATATTGAAAGCGCTTTAACAACCTGTTACTATTGAATTGTAGCAGGTTGTTTGTTACACAATATTACTATACATAAATAAACATTTATATTTTAAGTCTTAAATTAATCAGACTTAATTCACAGGGGGATCAATTACGATGGAAAGAACTTTCTTAATGATTAAACCAGATGCAGTACAACGTAATTTAGTGGGAGAAATTATTTCACGTATTGAAAGAAAAGGGTTAAAACTTGTCGGTGCTAAATTAATGACAGTTCCTCAATCTCTAGCTGAAGAACACTATTCCGAACATACTGACAAGCCATTCTATGGTAAATTAATTTCATTTATTACTTCAGCACCTGTTTTTGCAATGGTTGTCGAAGGTGAAGACGCTGTAGATGTATCAAGACATATTATAGGTAAAACAAATCCTTCTGAAGCTACGCCAGGTTCTATAAGAGGAGATTTAGGTTTAACAGTAGGAAGAAACGTAATTCATGGTTCTGATTCAGTTGAATCAGCACAAAGAGAGATTAATTTATGGTTCAAAGAAGAGGAATTAAGTAGCTACGAAGCACCTAGAGATACTTGGTTATATGAATAGTAAATTGAAATATTTTATTAAGCGTTTACAATTCAAATTGACTTTAGTTGATTGAAATAAGTAATTTCTTAAATTAAGCATATATTCAACATTTTAAAGGTAGGACAATGAATTCAAAATGAATTCTGTCCTACCTTCTTTTTTAATTTGAATATTAAATCACTAATCTATCATTTGATAATTATTAAAATATTCTAATAAATTAAAAAATACTGTAGCACACTAGTTATGTTATAAGGTTGAATGTGATATGATAACACATATCACAATTTAACGTAGTAAAGGGAAAGGAGCGTATTCTCATGAGATATTTAACATCTGGAGAATCACATGGTCCTCAATTAACAGTAATTATTGAAGGTGTGCCTGCTAATTTAGAAATTAAAGCGGAAGATATAAATAAAGAAATGTTTAAACGTCAAGGTGGCTACGGTAGAGGACGTCGTATGCAAATTGAAAAAGATGCAGTAGAGATTGTATCAGGAGTCAGAAATGGATATACACTTGGTAGTCCAATTACGATTGTTGTCACAAATGATGATTTCACACATTGGAGAAATATTATGGGTATTGAGCCTATTTCTGATGAAGAAAAAGATAATATGAAACGTACGATTACAAAACCCCGTCCTGGACACGCAGATTTAATCGGTGGTATGAAATATAATCATAGAGATTTAAGAAATGTTTTAGAACGTTCATCGGCTCGAGAGACAGCAGCACGTGTTGCAGTAGGTGCAGTTTCTAAAATTCTTCTAGAACAATTAGACATTCACATGTATAGTCGTGTTGTTGAAATTGGTGGTATTAAAGATGAAGGTTTATATGATACTGAAACATTCAAACAAAATATTGATAAGAATGACGTACGTGTAATTGATGAAACTATCGCTCAAAAAATGAGAGATAAAATTGATGCTGCTAAAAAAGATGGCGATTCAATTGGTGGTGTTGTTCAAGTTATGGTTGAAAATATGCCTGTTGCAGTCGGTAGTTATGTGCAATATGATCGTAAATTAGATGGTCGTATAGCACAAGGTGTTGTAAGTATTAACGCATTTAAAGGAGTAAGCTTCGGTGAAGGATTCAAAGCTGCTGAAAAACCAGGTAGCGAAATTCAAGACGAAATTTTATATGATAATGAAATTGGATTCTATAGAGGCTCCAATCATTTAGGTGGCTTTGAAGGTGGAATGACAAATGGTATGCCAATTATTGTTAATGGTGTTATGAAGCCAATTCCTACTTTATATAAACCACTTAATTCCGTTGATATTAATACTAAAGAAGACTTCAAAGCCACGATTGAACGTTCTGACAGTTGTGCAGTACCTGCAGCAAGTGTTGTTTGTGAACATGTTGTTGCTTTTGAGGTTGCTAAAGCCATTACAGAAGAGTTTCAATCCAATCATATCGATCAGCTAAAAACCCAAATTGATGAACGAAGACGCCTTAATATTGAATTCTAATAAATTATTAGGTAAGGAACGAGGTATTTCATATGCAATTACAAACAACTTATCCAAATAATAATTATCCAATTATAGTTGAACATAATGCTTTCGAGGAGTTATCTGAATATATACAAGACTATGATAAAGTGTTTCTTATCATTGATGAGTACGTCGATTTTAACTTTAAAACTAAGTTTACACCGTTACTTGAATCAACACATATATATAAGATAATAGTTCCAGCTGGTGAGAAGATGAAGATGTTTGAACATTATCAACAAACGCTAGAACACCTTCTTGAATACAATTTAACACGTAATACTTGTTTAGTTGCGATAGGAGGCGGTGCTACTGGAGATTTCACTGGATTTCTTGCTTCATCTTTATTAAGAGGTGTTGATTTCATACAAGTACCTACAACAATACTTGCCCATGACTCTAGCGTGGGAGGTAAAGTAGGGATTAATTCCATTCACGGTAAAAATTTAATTGGCGCATTTTATAGACCAAAAGCTGTGATATACGATTTAAATTTCTTAGCAACATTGCCTTATGACGAAATACTAAGTGGGTATGCTGAAGTTTATAAGCATGCACTATTAACAGGTCAAGTTGCAGTAGATGACATTGAAAAACACTTCTCCACAAAAGAAAAACTAGAATCTTTGAATGATATAGATCAGTTTATTTTCAAAGGAATTAAAGCTAAACTAAACGTCATCATTAAAGATGAAAAAGAGCACAATATGCGAAAGTATTTAAATTTAGGACATACATTCGGTCATGCCGTTGAGTACAAGACTAAAATACCACATGGTCATGCTGTTATGATTGGAATCATTTACCAATTTATAGTTGCTAATACTTTACTTGATACACAATTCGACATCTCATATTATGCTAAGTATTTAAAGAAACTTCATTATCCAGTTCAAATTGTTCAGCAATTAAACTTTGATGATATGTATCACTATATGCTAACTGATAAGAAAAATAACGGTGAAGGTATTCAAATGGTATTACTTGAAGAACTTGGAAAACCACGAGTATGTCACGTTGAAAAAACTATATTAATAAAAGCATTTAACGATTTACAACTAGTATTAAAGTAGGTGGATTACAGTATGTCAAATGAGCAAATAATAGATATAAAAGGGCCTTTAATTGGAGAAATTGAAGTGCCCGGAGACAAGTCAATGACCCATCGAGCGATTATGTTGGCGTCTTTAGCAACTGGTCAATCGATTATATATAAGCCTCTTTTGGGTGAAGATTGTTTACGCACAATAGAAATATTTAAATTATTAGGTGTTAACTTACAGCTTGCTGATGAAAAGATTATAGTTGATTCACCTGGTTATAATAAATTTAAAACACCACATCAAACACTATATACTGGAAATTCTGGTACTACAACCCGATTATTAGCTGGTTTACTAAGTGGGCTCAATCTAAATTGCGTTTTGTCCGGTGATGCTTCAATAGGTAAACGACCTATGGATAGAATAATGAAGCCACTCAGATTAATGGGGGCAAATATTACTGGCATTGACGATAATTTTACACCATTAATTATTAAACCCGCTTCCATTAATGGTATTACCTATAAAATGGAAGTAGCCAGTGCACAAGTCAAAAGTGCATTATTATTTGCAAGTCTATTTTCTAATGACAGTTCTAAAATTACTGAGTTAGATGTAAGTCGAAATCATACTGAAACAATGTTTGAACATTTTAATATTCCGATTAGCATTTCTGGTAAAGAAATTACTACTCAACCAAATGCTATCGAACATATAAAAGCTAAAGATTTTTATGTGCCTGGTGATATCTCTTCAGCAGCATTCTTTATAGTGGCAGCACTTATTACTCCTGGTAGTGATATTACAATTCATAATGTTGGCATCAATCCAACTCGTTCAGGTATTATAGATATCGTTAAACAAATGGAAGGAAATATTGAATGTTTAAATATCACAGATACATCAGAACCTACTGCATCAATCCGTGTTAAATACACACCAAACTTAAAACCTGTTCTTATTGAAGGTGATATAGTTCCAAAAGCTATTGACGAGTTACCAATTATTGCACTATTGTGTACACAAGCAAGTGGTACTAGTATTATTAAAGATGCAGAAGAATTAAAAGTGAAAGAAACTAATCGAATTGATACGACTGCAGACATGCTCGGTTTATTAGGGTTTGAATTGCAACCCACTGATGACGGACTTATTATTCATCCTTCAGAATTTAAAAAGTCAGCAACCGTAGATAGTTTAACAGATCACCGAATAGGGATGATGTTAGCTATTGCATCATTATTAAGTGATGAACCACTGAATATCCGTCAGTTTGATGCAGTAAATGTATCGTTCCCAGGTTTCCTTCCTAAATTAATGCTTTTAGAAAATGAGGGATAAAACAGTATGGAAGATATCTATAAATTAATAGACGATATCAATCTTCAAAAATTAGATAATTTAGATTCTCGTGTAAATGATGCTTTAACTTCTAATAATGACGATGCATTATTTATTCTTGGTGAAACCCTATATAATTTTGGTTTAACACCTCAAGGTCTAGAGGTATTTAGAACTTTATATCATAAATATCCAGATGAAAGTGAATTACTTATATATTTTATTGAAGGTCTAATGTCAGAGAATCAAACTGATGAAGCATTAGAATATTTAAGTCAAGTTGCAATATCAACAGAAAAATTAATGTTAGAGGCTGATTTATATCAGCAAATTAATATGACAGAAGTTGCCATTGATAAATTAATTGAAGCTAGGGAATTAGAGCCAAATGATCCAATCATCCATTTCGCATTAGCTGAGATGCTATATTTTGATGGTCAATATTTGCGCGCTACACGTGAATATGAAGTCGTATTAGATACGGGTGAATACGAAGTAAATGGTATTAATTTATTTGCTCGTATGGCAGATTGTGCATTACAAAGTGGAAACTATAGTGATGCGATTAATCTATATGATGAAATTAATGAAGATGAAATGACTTCTGAAGATTTCTTCAAAAAAGCAATCGCGTATGAAAAAAATGATATCACTCATGAAGCCATTAAAATTACTAAGAACCTTCTATCGAAAGATCCCGATTTTATTCAAGGATATTTCTATTTACAATCACTTTATGAAAATGAAAAAAATTATCCTGATGCCATTGAGACCGGCAAAGAGGGGTTACGTTTAAATCAATTTTATAAAGAATTGATGGTTTCAACAGGAAGTTTAGAAATTGAACATGGTGATGCAAATGAAGGTGTTGAATTACTAAAACAAGCACTTGAAGTGGACAATGCTTATCATGAACCTTTATTAATTTTGAGTGATTTGTTCCGAAATGAAGAAGATTATGAAGCAATCATCGCATTGCTATCATATGTGGATGAAGATGATTTGGACCCTGTATTCATGTGGCATTTAGCTCATGCATTTGGCCAAGAAGAACGTGATAAAGAAGCACAACATTTCTTTGAACTAGCTTATCCTACAATGAAAACTCAAAGCGCTTTCTTAAATGACTATTACTATTATTTAATCGAAATCGGTTATAAAGAAAAAGCGAAAACAATATTACAACAATTAATAGAAATGGACCCTAGTAATGAGACATGGCAAGAAGAAGCCAATCGTCTTGATTATTAATGTAGGTGATTCTTTTGACTCAAACACTTACACAAATGAAACAAAGTTATATTGAATATGCTTTGTTTCATTATCATTTTAAATCACGAATTAGCGTGTGGATTTTAAATTATATTAAATCTCATACCGAGTTACTAGAACATGTACATTTTGTAAACCAAAGAATATTTGACCATAAAACGTTAGAACTTGCTTTAACAAATACAGATGCACCAGCAATTAGATTAGTTAAAAATAATCACTTACTCATTAATACAAATGAGATATTCGAATACGTAACAACTCATCATAACGACTTCGATATTCTTATTCATTTTTCAGACCAACACTCGATAGATTTTAGATTCAATGATTTAATTATTCATCAATTAATGTACTCTCCTCAGTACATGGCTTATCTAAACACAATTTATAATTTACCTCTCGATTCTACAAAAGTGCATTCGCTAGTAGAACACTTACGACATAATATAGATTTAAGCTTACAACTTAATGATCGAGAACAATTTTACCAATTAACACAGATTTTAGAAGTCCTTGAAAACCGATAAAGCCACAAAGGAATTTAATCACATGCTTACATTAAAACAGATGTGGGAGTTAACCTTATATCGCCACTCTTGCTTAATCTTTTTACTTATTTTCAACATACTCGGTACCTTATATGGATTTATTTGGTATGGTGATCAATTAGTTAAAACACCTTGGTATTTCTTGCCATTTATACCAGATAGCCCAATCGCTTCACTTTTTTTGTGTATTGTTATTATTTGTCTCATTTTTAATAAGCATATCCCATTTGTAGAGGCGCTTGCATTCGTAACTTTAGTTAAATATGGACTTTGGGCAATAATAATGAATATTCTCATGATTAATCTAGATCAAAACTTAACCATAATGAATGTTTTTTTGATTATGAGTCATGGTATTATGGCGATTCAAGCTATTTATTTCTATCCTCGTTTAAAAATTAGGATTAGTGGGCTATTAGTGGCAATGATCTGGGTACTTAACAATGACTATATGGATTATGTTTTAAATAAGTACCCGTACTATGATTTTATTGAACAGCACAAAGAGATGGTAGGCTATATTGCTTTCTGGCTAAGTGTTTTTGCACTAAGTTTATATTATAATTTTAAAAAAATCTTATCGGTTAAATTATTTGATTAAATACAAGATAGTCAGTAGAATATGATTAAAGGAGAGTGGAATTATTGTCTATAATGTCTTATATAATATATATTGTCATTATTATGCTCATTCCTATGTGGGCACAACACAAAGTAAAATCTAACTATGAAAAATATGCACAAGTAAGATCAACAAGTGGTAAAACTGGTCGCGAGGTAGCAGAAGAAATACTTCATGCAAATGGTATTTATGATGTTGACGTAGTAAAGGGTGAAGGTTTCTTAACAGACCACTATGATCCTAAAAAGAAAGTTGTTTGTTTATCTCCTGCAAACTTCGATAGACCTTCAGTAGCTGGTACAGCTATTGCTGCACACGAAGTTGGACATGCGATTCAACATCAACAAGGGTATGCATTTTTAAGATTTAGAAGTGCATTAGTACCACTAGCTAATTTAGGTAGTTCATTAAGTTACATGATTATCATGTTAGGTATCATCTTAACAGCTATGGGTAGTGCATTTGGCTCAACAGCTTTATGGATTGGTGCTGGGTTAATGTCACTTGCAGTCTTATTCTCAATCGTAACTTTACCTGTTGAATTTGACGCAAGTTCAAGAGCAATGAAACAAATAACTGCATTAAACATTGTAAATGAAAAAGAATATAAACATGCTAAAAAGGTTCTTTCAGCCGCTGCAATGACTTATGTTGCTGCTACTGCGACAGCTGTTGCAGAACTAGTTAGAATTATTCTAATCGCTAAAGCAAGTGATAATTAATGAAATTAGGGTTATAGGTATAAAAAACAATGATGTAAAAACTACTATAAATTTTTAGTAGTTATTTAAAACTTTGAATGTTCAAATACCAAAATTTTTAACTTTAGATATCCTTATAAGAGAGTAGAACAATGAATTCAAGATGAATTCTGTTCTGCTCCTTTTTTATTTTTTAAATATAGCAGTATGATTTAAAATATAGTCTGTTCTTTTCATATTCATAAAATGCATGATTTTTTAATATGATATATACTTAATAAGAGTCAATAATAAAGGAGAAAGTGATCGTAATGAAATCTATGAAAGAAATGCAAAATGAAGTTGATGCGTACATTGGACAATTCAAAGCTGGTTATTTTTCTCCACTGGCAAATTTAGCACGTTTAACAGAAGAAGTTGGAGAACTTGCTAGAGAGATAAACCACTATCATGGTGAAAAGAAAAAGAAAGAAACTGAAGAAGATAATACAATTAAAGCTGAATTAGGAGACAATTTATTTGTTTTACTTTGTATAGCTAATTCATTAGATATTGATATGACTGAAAGTTTTAATGAAACAATGGAAAAGTTCAACACTAGAGATAAAAATCGTTTTGAACGCAAATAAATATAAACAAGAGGAGGATAGATTTTCATGAAAATAGGTATCACATGTTATCCATCTATGGGCGGTTCTGGTATTATTGCTACTGAGCTAGGAATAAAAATGGCAGAAAGAGGCCATGAAGTACATTTTATAACTTCCAATATTCCTTTTAGAATACGTAAGCCTTTACCTAATATTACTTTTCATCAAGTTGAAGTAAATCAATATGCAGTCTTTCAATATCCTCCATATGATATTACTTTGAGTACTAAAATTTCAGAAGTTATAAAGGAATACGATTTAGATGTATTACACATGCACTATGCAGTACCTCATGCAGTTTGTGGAATTTTAGCACGTCAAATGTCTGGAAAAGATATTAAAATAATGACCACGTTACACGGTACTGATATCACAGTGCTAGGTTACGACCATTCACTCAAAGGCGCCATTAAATTTGGGATTGAGCAAAGTGATATTGTTACAAGTGTGAGTCACTCTTTAGCACATCAAACTAAATCAATCATTGAAACCAAGAAAGAAATTGTTCCTATTTATAATTTTGTGCGTGAAAATGAATTTCCAACACGTCATGATGAAACGCTTAAAGAAGTATATGGTATTAAACCTGATGAAAAGGTACTTATACATGTATCTAATTTTAGAAAAGTGAAACGCATAGATACTATATTAGAGACATTTGCTAAAGTTCATAAAAACATACCAAGTAAATTAATCTTGTTAGGAGACGGTCCTGAATTATTAGACATGAGAAAGTTAGCGCGTCACTTAGGTATCGATAGTGATGTACTATTCTTAGGCAAGCAAGACCAAGTAAGTGAATTTTACCAAATGTCTGATTTAGTACTTCTATTAAGTGAAAAAGAAAGCTTTGGATTAACTTTGCTTGAGGCAATGAAAACAGGAGTAGTGCCGATAGGTTCTAATGCTGGTGGGATTAAAGAGGTTATTAAACATGATGAGACTGGTTTCATTGTGGATATAGGAGATAGCACTAGTGCAAGTGAATATGCGTTACAACTGCTTTCAAATAAAGAATTATATAATAAAATGCAAACTGCTATGTTAAAGGATATTGATGTACGATTTGGTTCAGAATTAATAACTGATCAATATGAACACTACTATAGAAAAATGTTAAATCAAAAAGAGGATTAGTATGGGAACAGAACTATTTAAACAAGCAAAACCCATTTTAGAAAAAATAGAACAACATGGATTTGAAGCATATTTCGTTGGTGGATCGGTGAGAGATTACTTAATGAACAGACCCATTCACGACATCGATATTACTACTAGTGCTACACCAGATGAAATAGAAAAAATATTTGACAAGACTATCCCAATCGGGAGAGAGCATGGCACTATAAATGTCGTGTATCAAGGAACAAATTATGAAGTAACAACCTTCAGAGCTGAAGCAGAGTATGTTGATCATCGTAGGCCTAGTGAAGTCTATTTCGTGCGTGATTTAAAAGAAGATTTACAACGTCGTGACTTTACAATTAATGCAATTGCCATGGATAAAAATTTTAATATTTATGACTATTTTGACGGTAATGCAGCATTAAATCAACATATTATTAAAACTGTTGGTGATGCTAAAGAACGGTTTAAAGAGGATGCATTACGCATTTTAAGAGGCTTACGCTTTCAATCCCAATTGAATTTTACTATAGAAGGTGATACTTTTGATGCGATGAAACATCAAATCGCAGATGTAGAACATTTATCTATAGAACGCATTGTCGTGGAATTAAAAAAATTAATTAAAGGTCAAAATGTAAGCCAAAGCTACCTAAACCTAATAGATTTGAATTTCTTTAATTATGTACCTTTCTTTAGAAGTCTTGATATGAAGCAAACTAAAGTTAATTTACCAATAAGCTTTGAATTATGGTTAGCAATATTAATGACTGTTGAACAAACAAATACTTCACTTTCTGACTTAAATATAAGCAACAATGAGAAAACTAAAATCAATCAATATCATAAAATAATGCTAGAGATGCCTCATGTTTCATCTAAAGATCAATTAAAATTATTCGTTTATAACTATGGTATGAATAATATTTTAGATATCATTGCTATTAATTCAATACTTGAAGACAATAACATTAAAGTAGCCTCTCCGTTAATATTTAATCTTCAATCAATAAAAGAAATTGATCAACATTTACCTATTAGAAGTCGTAGAGATCTAAACATTAATGGTGGAGATATACTTAGAATTACGTCTAAAAAAAGTGGCCCTTGGCTGAAAGAAGTTCTTAGACAAATAGAAAATGATGTGTTAACAAATAAAGTTCCAAATTTAAAAGATGAATTATTGAAGTGGGTGAAAGAGAATGTCAAAATATAGTCAAGATGTTATACGTATGTTATATATACATCAATCTGAATATATTTCGGGACAATATATTGCTGATCAGCTAAATATTTCTAGAGCAGCTGTTAAAAAAGTCATTGATCAATTAAAAAAAAATGGTTGCAAAATCGAATCTATCAATCATAAAGGCCACCAATTAAATGAACTCCCAGATAGTTGGTATAATGGTATCGTATCTTATATTTTAAAAAATTCACAACTAGCTTCGGAAATAAAAGTATTTGAAAGTGTTGAATCAACTCAGATTATTGCTAAGCAAGAATTGGTAGATAATAATAAGTCTATGATTATATTAAGTGACGAACAAACAAAAGGAAGAGGTCGATTTAATCGTAATTGGGCTTCTTCAAAAGGAAAAGGCTTATGGATGTCTCTAGTATTGCGTCCAAATGTACCTTTTTCAATGATCCCAAAATTTAACCTGTTTATTGCTTTAGGAATTAGGGATGCAATACAATCTTTCACGAATGATAAAGTCGAAATTAAATGGCCGAACGATATCTATATTGCTGATAAAAAAGTATGTGGTTTTTTAACTGAAATGATAGCAAATTACGATTCAATTGACGCTATTATTTGTGGTATAGGTATTAATTTAAACCACAGTGACAGTGATTTCTCTGATGATATTAAACAGAGAGCAACAAGCATTCGTTTACATAGTAATAATAAAATTAATCGATACTCATTTTTAGAAAAGCTCATTTCATCAATCGAAAAACGATATTCACAATTTTTAACAAAGCCTTTTACAGAAATTCGAAATGAGTATATTGAAGCCTCAAATATATGGCAACGCCAATTGCGTTTCACTGAAAACGACAAACAATTTATAGGTGAAGCAATCGATATTGATGACGATGGTTTCTTAATAGTTAGAGACGAAAATAATGAAGTTAGACGCCTTATTAGTGCGGATATAGATATATAATGCGAATGACATGAAGATAAGGAGAGTTAGTTATGGGACACACAAGTTATGCAGTTGTAGATTTAGAGACAACTGGCAATCAACTTGATTATGATGAAATTATACAAATTGGTATTACTTTTGTAAGTAACAATAAAATATCTGGGACTTATCATTCTATGATTCGTACTGATTTGGAAATTCCTCCATTCATCCAAGCGTTGACTTCTATTGAAGATACCATGTTAGAGCAAGCCCCTTATTTTCATGAAATTGCACAAGAAATTTACAAACAATTGAAAGATTGTGTGTTCGTTGCTCATAATGTTGATTTTGACTTAAATTTTATAAAACAAGCCTTTCAAAACTGTAATATAGATTTTGAACCTAAAAAGGTTCTGGATACGTTAGAATTATTTAAAATTGCTTATCCTACTGATAAGAGTTATCAACTTAGTGAATTAGCAGAGGCACACGACATACCCTTAGACAACGCACATAGGGCTGATGAAGACGCTACTACTACTGCATTACTAATGATTAAAGCCTTTCAAAAGTTCGAACAACTACCAATAGATACATTAAAACAACTCTATTATTTAAGTAAAAATTTAAAATATGACTTATTTAATGTCTTGTTTGAAATGGTACGTCAACATGAAAATTCACCTTTAGATAATCAATACGGTCAATTCGAACAAATAATTTATAAAAAGCAAATTGATTTAAAAGCACCTAAAACAACATTTAATGGATCACTTAAAGAATTGTATAGTGAAGTAGTTAAATCACTTAATCTAACATATCGTCCACAACAACTATATTTATCTGAAATCATCCTAGAGCAACTCATGCACAATGATAAAGCGATGATTGAAGCACCTTTAGGTAGTGGAAAGTCATTGGCATATCTTTTGGCGGCTTTGATGTATAACATTGAAACTGGACGTCATGTCATGATTTCGACTAATACTAAACTGTTGCAAAATCAACTTTTGCTAAAAGATATTCCGAGTATCAATCAAGCACTAAATTTTAAAATTAATGCCACACTTATAAAAAGTAAATCTGAATACATTTCACTTGGCTTAATTAGTCAGATTTTGAAAGATGAAACTACCAACTATGAAGTTAATATTTTAAAAATGCAATTATTGACCTGGATTATCGAAACGGAAACTGGAGATATTCAAGATTTAAATCTTAAAGGTGGCCAGAAAATGTATTTTGACCAAAAGATTGAAACTTATGTACCAGTTAGACATGATATACATTATTACAATTACATCAAACGAAATGCACATCATATTCAAATCGGAATCACTAATCATGCACATCTCATACACTCAGACCAAGAGAATTCAATTTATCAACTTTTCGATGATTGTATAATTGATGAGGCACATCGTTTACCTGACTATGCATTAAACCAAGTCACTAATGAACTCGATTATTCAGATTTAAAATATCAACTTGGTTTAATAGGAAAAAATGAAAATGAAAAATTATTAAAAGCGATTGATAAACTAGAACAACAACGAATTTTAGAACGTTTAGATATTGCACCGATTGATGTATTCGGATTAAAAATGAATATATCAGAAATACATGATTTAAATGAGCGTCTATTTAATCATATATTCGAAATCATTCAAAACTCTGACGTTTATGATGATGATATACATCGACACCATTATGTATTTGAATTTGATTCAACTCAGATACTTAAAGATTTGCATTTGATTGTTGATAAGATAAATAAGACATTAGAAATTTTTAATGGTATGACGCACAAAACAATTAAGACTTTACGCAAACAACTTTTATATATTAATGATACTTATCGAAATATAGAGCAGAGTTTAAAAGATAAACATACTGCGTACTTATCCATAAGGAATCTAACTCAAAAGTCAACTATTAAATTGATTGTTAAAGATTATGCAGTTCGTGATATTTTAACGACCCGTGTTTTAGATAAATTTAATTCATTAACATTTATTTCTGGAACATTGACGTTTAATCATAAGTTTGATGCCTTCAAAAATTGGTTTAAAGAAGATGTGCATTTTAACACGTATCAAGTTCCATCGACACTATCCAATCGCACGAATACGAATGTGTTTATTCCTAGTGATGTTAGTTCTTATAACTTCAAAAATATCGATGATTACGTAGCATCTATAGTGGATTATATTCAAGAATATGTAACAATCACTGATTCGAAATGTTTAGTATTATTTACAAGCTACCGTATGATGCACATGGTACAAGAGTTATTAAATGAATTACCCACTTTTGAAGACTATGTAGTACTTACACAACAACAAAATCAAAACTATAAAATTGTTCAACAATTTAATAATTTTGATAAGACAATTTTACTCGGCACATCAACGTTTTTCGAAGGTTTTGATTATCAAGCTAAAGGTATTAAATGTGTTATGATAGCTAAACTTCCATTTATGAATAAATACAATACGAAACATTGGCTTATGGATTCTGAATTTGATTCTACATTTAAGGACTATGTTTTACCCGACGCAGTTACTCGTTTTAGACAAGGTTTAGGTCGTTTAATTCGCAATGAAGATGATCAAGGGTTGATTGTCTCTTTTGATGATCGTCTTGTAAGCAGTAACTATAAAAACTTTTTTGCTCAAACTTTAGAAAATTATAAGCAAAAAAAGGGCGATATTAAACAATTTAGCAAACTTGTTAACAAAATCCAACATAATATTGATGCTAATAAATGATTCAAACTGTTATACATTGAGATAGCGTGTTCACATGCTAGAACTTCACAATTTATTTTGTTAAAATAAATAAGTATTGATTACAAAGAATGACAATTAGGAGATTGGTTATGAAAACAACGATTAAACAAGCTAAACAACATCTTAACCAAGAAGTGACTATTGGTGCTTGGTTAACAAATAAACGTTCAAGTGGCAAGATTGCCTTTTTACAATTACGTGATGGTAGTGGCTTTATGCAAGGTGTAGTGGTTAAATCAGAGGTTTCTGAAGAAACATTCCAACTAGCTAAAGAAATTACACAAGAATCATCACTTTATGTGACTGGTGTTATCACAGAAGATAACCGTTCAGATTTAGGCTACGAAATGCAAGTGAAATCAATTGAAGTTATTCACGAAGCACATGATTATCCAATTACACCTAAAAATCACGGTACTGAATTTTTAATGGATCATAGACATTTATGGTTGCGTTCAAAAAAACAACATGCTGTTATGAAAATCAGAAATGAAATTATTAGAGCGACATACGAATTCTTTAATGAAAATGGATTCACTAAAATTGATCCTCCAATCTTAACAGCAAGTGCTCCAGAAGGAACAAGTGAATTGTTCCATACTAAGTACTTTGATGAAGATGCTTTCCTTTCTCAAAGTGGTCAATTATATATGGAAGCAGCTGCAATGGCTCATGGTCGTGTATTCTCATTTGGACCAACTTTCAGAGCTGAAAAATCTAAAACTCGACGCCATTTGATTGAATTCTGGATGATTGAACCAGAAATGGCATTTACAAATCATGTGGAAAGTTTAGAAGTCCAAGAACAGTATGTATCACATGTCGTTAAATCTGTACTTAAAAATTGTCAATTAGAACTTAAAGCACTAGATAGAGATACGAGTAAACTTGAAAAGGTTTCAGCACCTTTCCCAAGAATTTCTTATGATGATGCAATTAAGTTCTTAAAAGAAGAAGGTTTCGATGATATTGAGTGGGGCGAGGACTTCGGTGCACCACATGAAACTGCTATTGCAAATCATTATGATTTACCGGTATTTATTACAAATTATCCAACTAAAATCAAACCATTCTATATGCAACCAAATCCAGAGAATGAAGAAACAGTTTTATGTGCTGATTTAATTGCACCAGAGGGTTATGGTGAAATCATTGGTGGTTCTGAACGTATTAATGATTTAGAATTATTAGAACAACGTATAGATGAACATCAATTAGACGCTGAAAGTTATAACTATTATTTAGACTTACGTCGTTATGGTAGTGTGCCACATAGCGGATTTGGATTAGGGTTAGAGAGAACTGTTGCTTGGATTTCTGGTGTGGAACACGTAAGAGAAACTGCTCCATTCCCACGATTATTAAATCGTTTATATCCATAAGTTCTAATCCCACATACCATATTAATTTACTCGTCCAGTCAGCATGTTGACTGGACGCTTTTTCAACTTTAAAGAGGGGGAATATCAATTTGAATAAAATTCAACTCAAAACACGTCCTGTCGTCGTTAGAAGAGAATTATTTGACCATTATAGTGAATTAGGACTGACAGAAAAAGATTTAATTATTTTAATTAAATTGATTTATGCCTCTGAAACAACAAATAAACAACCATCCATCGATGAGTTGAAATTAGGCTCAGATATGGAACCACGTGAAATAACTAGCATCATTCAGCATTTAATTCAAAGGGATTTATTACAACTTCATGTAAAAAAGGACGAAGAAGGTAAATTTACGGAATATATGAATTTAGATGGTTTCTATGAAAAATTAAGCAATATTTTATCTCAAGATCATTCAAAACAACTAACAAATCAAGCTCAACAAAATTTTAAAGACCTTTTCCAATATATAGAATCCTTGTTTGCTAGACCTATTTCACCATATGAAATTGAAACACTTAATCAATGGATTGACACAGACAAGCATGACTTTACTTTAATTAGAGCAGCGTTAGATGAAGCTTATAGTCATGACAAACTTAGTTTCAAGTACGTAGATCGTATATTGTTAAATTGGAAAAAGAATAATGTCACAACTACTGAAGAATCTAAGAAAATAAGAGAACAATTTAACAAGCCATCTATGACACATACGGTTAATCATATACCAAAATTTGATTGGTTAAATGGGGAGAAGTTAGATGATAAGTAAAAAGAAAGCACTAGAAATGATAGATATCATAGCTGATATGTTTCCAAATGCTGAATGCGAGCTCAAACATGATAATGCTTTCGAATTAACAATTGCAGTCCTTTTATCAGCTCAATGTACCGATAATTTAGTAAATAAAGTTACACGTACGCTTTTTCAAAAGTATAAAACGCCCCAAGACTACTTGAATGTGGATATCGAAGAACTGCAAAATGATATACGTTCGATTGGCTTATATCGTAACAAAGCGAAAAATATACAAAAGCTTTGTCAGTCACTACTCGAACAATTCAATGGTCAAATTCCTAGTACTCATAAAGAATTAGAAAGTTTAGCTGGAGTCGGTCGTAAAACAGCAAATGTTGTTATGAGTGTAGCTTTCGATGAGCCATCATTAGCAGTTGATACGCATGTTGAACGTGTTTCTAAGCGACTAGGAATTAATAGATGGAAAGATAATGTGACACAAGTAGAAGATAGATTATGTAGTATTATTCCAAAGGAAAGATGGAGTAGAAGTCATCATCAACTTATCTTCTTTGGTCGCTACCATTGTTTAGCTAGAAAGCCTAAGTGTGACATATGTCCCTTACTAAATGATTGTAGAGAAGGGCAAAAACGTATGAAAGGACAATTAAAGGAAGCTTGATTAAATGATTAATAAACAAGAATTTGATGAAATTGAAGAGTTACTTGATGAATACACTAAACAAAGAGCATTAAATTCATCAAACGCTAAGCCAGTAATCGATAAGTACTTTGATTTAATAATTCAATTTTTTAAAGAAATTAATGAAATTAAAACTATTGATTTCAAATTATTAGATCAATACCCAGTAGTTCCAATGAACTTTGAAGAACGCTATCGATATATGTTAGCTAGAAAATATCACTTTATGGGTTATAGTCAAATGAAGACTTTAAAAAATGAGTTAATTAAAATGAATGCGTCATACCAAATTAGAAGAAAGCGACAAAGTTAATACTATAACAGTAATTAGCCAGTAAAATGAGTTATTTAATTCATCTACTGGCTTATATTTATACTCAAATATTTAAGTTTGTATCAATGATTATAAAGAAAGGCAATTTCTATTTGATGTAATAGAAATTGCCTTCTTTTAATTATTTAACATTTCAAAAACACTATGAGGACTTTTTAAAATCGAAAATATTATTTAAATTAAAGATGTTTGAAAGTGTACTTCCGACAGTATTAGTACCTTGTGTTGTTGAATTATTGTTTGTAGTTCCTGAATTAGTATTGCCACTATTATTAGTGTTACTACTATTAGAATTACTTGAGTTATTTGAACTATTTGAGCTATTTGATGAACTTGAGCCACTGCTACCATTTACTTCACGATTAGTCGTGTTGTTATCTGGGTGACCACTTACTGATAAATTATCAGCGCTTGAGCCATTAACTGAATCTGGTTTCTTGAAGTCACCATCATCACTTGAAGTAATATCAGACATAACATCCTCATATAAATATTGTGGATATTCTTGTTCTGAGTGACCTAAGAATGAGTTAACGCCACCTTCTTTAATTTCACTGAAGCCCATCCAGATAGATATTGTGTATTTAGGTGTGAAACCATTTATCCAAACGTCTTTTGCAGCGTTATCAGGTAGGTTATATTGTTGGTTAATTTCAGTACCATAAGTACTTGTACCAGTTTTAGCACCCATAGTAACGCCTGATACGCCATGTCCATAGGCTGAACCATAGGCTTTGAATGTACCTGTAAGCATTTCAGCTAACATATAAGAAGTGTAGTCTTTCATAGCTTTATGACTTGTATGGTCAAACTCAATTGTGTCATCATCAGCTGTTACAACTTTTTGGATAGAATGTGCGTTATTGTAAGTACCGCCGTTAGCAATTGCTGCGAAAGCAGATGCTAATTGAGTAGGTGAGAACTCAGAAGCGCCACCACCAAGTACATCAGAAGGGCCAATGTCACTTTGATAATCTAATCCAACTTTTGATGCGAATTTCTTAGCTGCATTATCCCCAGCTTGTGAATTAACTTGTTGCCAAGTTTTAAGCGCTGGAATGTTGAAACTTTGTCTTAACGCATCATACGCAGTTACAGTACCATGTCCATTTCCATCATAGTTACGGAATGTACCACCATCTATTGAATAGCTTGATTCGTCTTGAATTGCATGATTCGTAGCCCATTGCATGTTTTCAATAGCTGGACCATAAGCTAAGAACGGTTTCAATGATGAACCAGTTAAATGCGCATCAGTTGCAGCGTTATTGTCAACAACGTCCTTGAAGTTACGACCTCCAGAAATTGCAACTAAGCCACCAGTCTTACTATCAAGAATTGTAGAACCAACACGTTGGTCTTCATTTTTATAGTAATTACCGTTGTCTATACGATCTTGTAATGTTTTTTGAACATCTTTGTCCATATTTGTATAAATCTTAATTCCACTTTGAAGAACATCACTCAAGTTTTTATTCTTGAATTCTTTATTGTTCATCAATTCAGATTTAACAAAGTTCACATATGAATCGTATTCTGAATCAGAGTTATCAGTGCCAATTTGACGTTCCTTAGTCGTACGATCTACTAAATTAGCTTTTAAATTAATTTTCTTAGCGGCATTATACTCTTTATCAGAAATTCTTTTGTGATAATGCATTAAGTAGAGTACAGTGTTTTTACGATTTTCCGCTTGTTTAGGGTTGTCGTAAATATTATAAAGGTTAGGCACCTGTGGTAAACCTGCTAAATATGCTTCTTCCGCAAGATTTAAATCTTTCAAATCTTTATTGAAGTAATATCTAGCTGCAGCTTTAACGCCATAAACACCATCTGAATAATAAATTTTATTTAAGTACATTTGGAAGATTTCATCTTTACTGTACTCTTGTTCTAGACGGTAGGATAGGTAAGCTTCTTGTGCTTTACGTCCGATAGATTTCTCTTCACTTAAGAATGCTCGTTTAACTACTTGTTGTGTTAAAGTAGATGCACCTTGTGAACCAAATCCACCAGTCAAGTTTTTACCAATGGCACCAAATAAACGTTTATAGTCAATTGCACCGTGGTCATAGAATCGGTTATCTTCAGTTGCTAGCACAGCATTTCTCATATTTTTAGGAACATCTTTTAACTCAACATGTTCTCTTCTTGCGCCGTTATCTAATTTTTTTACTAAATCACCATTTTTGTCGTAAATTTCTGCCGGTTTAGGATCTTGTAATTTAGATTCGGTAAATGCAGGAGCTTTCCATGCATAATACGCAAATAATAAAATGCCTAATAGAACTAAAACGATAAAGGCAATTAATAAAAAGCCAATAATCTTGATAATCGTTCTTTTCACATTCTTATTCTTTTTTGCTTTGGACTTCCCATTTTTACCATTTTTAGGTTGAGAAGATCCTTTATTTTCCGTCATACGCGGTCCTCACTTTCATCTAATATCAACTTATCAACTGCATTGAGGTAATTTAATCTTGGTTGATACTGATAAGGAATATAGTAACTATTTTTTCTTATTTCTTCAACTGTTATTGATTTTTTTATTTCATTTTTATATCTATCCCAATATTTTTGGAATTTGGAAAATGGCAATAAATATACTTCATCAAGTAATTTAAATCTTATAATTAAAAATACAATTCCTTTTTGAAGAAATACATTTTTCATATGTTCTACTTGATGATCATGAATATTATTCAAAGGAAAAGATGTTTTATTTTTAGTTTCCTTTGCTTCAAAATCAATATAATAACCATTATAAATGCCATTATAATCTGTAGTTGAAGGTGTACGAAAGTAAGCCTCATTTATAACTGCTTTACTTCGCTTGGGATAATGAACATTAACGATTTGAACAGGTGTTGGTTTTTTATGGATAACCGCTTTACCATGTTTTAAATAATAATCATTTGAAAGTTCAATATCCTTTTCAAGAGTCATACCACGTCCACCATATTCTATATTACTAAAATTCGATTTACCATTTCTTCCGACCATAGTCGTATTTCCCTTAAAAGGTTTTCCATTAGGGTAATTCATTTAATTCACCACACAAGTTTGAATTCATATAATAGTGGTTATGTAAAACTTACACTAACTAATACTATTAATAATCATTTATGAAAAATGATTATATGTTCAAACTATGATAGATAATAATAAAAATAGACAAATAAGTATTTAATCTTATCTATGAATTTCATTATTAATCTACTTTATTTTAACGTTAATTAACTAGTAAAACAATATTTCAATGTATTTATCCTGTTTATATAGATAGCAATTTAAATGACGGTTAGTTTAAATTATGATAAATTAAATTAAATATAAGGGGGGGCGTCTTCATGGATACTATGTTGATAAATGATTTAATCAATGAATTACATACAATAGAAGATCGCTATAATATTGTTAAAAATTCCGAGACGAACTTTGATTTTTATGAAGTAGTTTACCCTTATTCGCAAGCGATAGACACTAAGTTAGAAAATCTCATTAAATTAAAACCCCAGATTATTCATTTGAGTTATATGAATGCTAATAAGTTTGATTTACTAATTAAGTCATATAAAGAATTATCAGTAGATTGTCACTTTTATAGAACAAGCAAAAAGCTTTTTAATGAGAAGTTAAAAGCTGTTAACTACGATTTAAATTATATTTATCAAACTATTGAAGGGTGATGTTGAGCATTTGAAAACTGTGTATGTAACAGGGTATAAATCTTTTGAACTAAATATATTCAAAGATGACGCACCTGAAGTATATTATTTAAAAGCTTTTATCAGACATAAATTATTACAATATATTGATGAGGGGCTTGAGTGGGTACTTATTCAAGGTCAACTTGGTATTGAATTATGGACTGCTGAAGTAGTTATTGATTTGCGAGTTGAGTATCCCGATTTAAAATTAGGAATTATAACGCCTTTTTATGGGCATACTTCTAAGTGGAATGAACAGAATCAAATGAAGTATAATAAAATTGCTCAAGAAGCTGATTTTATGGAAAGTGTACATCATACCGAATATGAAGGACCATATCAATTTAAACAAACAGATCAGTTTATGTTAGATCATACAGATATGACTATACTTATATATGATGAAGAGCAAGAAGGAAGCCCAAAATTCTTTAAAAGGATGTTAGTTGATTTTATAAATAAAACAAACTATACTTGTGATATTGTGGCATTTGATGAACTCACTGATTTTATAAATGATATGCAGTGGGAGCAAGTTCAAAGTTTCGAATGAGGTGGAAAAAATGGCAGATGTTTCTTTAAAGCTTTCAGCAAAAGATATCTATGAAAAAGATTTCGAAAAAACTATGGCCCGTGGTTATCGTCGTGAGGAAGTAGATGCTTTTTTAGATGATATCATTACAGATTATCAAAAAATGGCTGATATGAATAATGAAGTTGTAAAATTGTCTGAAGAAAATAACAAATTAAAAAAAGAAGTTGAAGAATTAAGACTAAGAGTGGCAACAACAAGACCTTCTGACAATAAATCGTTTTCTTCAAACAACTCAAGTTCATCAAACAATAATGTTGATATTTTAAAAAGAATTTCAAATTTAGAAAAAGCTGTTTTTGGAAAGTAATCTAACTTAGCTTAATTAATGAATGTTATCAATTGGATATTTTTTGTCTAATAATAAGTATTCAATTAACAACAGATATTCTTTAAAAATATCTGTTATAGTATAAAAAATTATGATATAATCGCAAAAGTGATATTTTGGGTAATCGCTATAGAAATATAGAGGAAAGTCCATGCTCACACAGTCTGAGATGATTGTAGTGTTCGTGCTTGATGAAACAATAAATCAAGGCATTAATTTGACGGCAACGAAATAACCTAAGTCTTATGATATGGTTAAATTAGTTTGAAAGTGCCACAGTGACGTAGCTTTCATAGAAATATGAAGGGTGGAACGCGGTAAACCCCTCGAGTGAGCAATCCAAATTTGGTAGGAGCACTTGTTTAGCGGAATTCAACGTATAAACGAGACATCTTTATTCGGAATATAAAGATTTGTAGACAGATGGTTACCACCGACGTACCAGTACAACTAGTGTACGTTATGAGTACAACGGTACAGAACATGGCTTACAGAAATATCATGAACTAGTTTAGCTCTCCCATTGATTGGAGAGCTTTTTATTTTTTTACTCATACATAATAAATTTTGTTAACATATAAATATATCTATAAAAAAGGAGAAAACGTAATGTTCCAATTATTAGCAGTTTGTCCAATGGGATTAGAAGCTGTTGTAGCCAAAGAAATCCAAGAACTCGGTTATGAAACACAGGTTGAAAATGGACGTATCTTTTTTGAAGGTGATGCTAAAGCTATTGTGCAATGCAATTTATGGTTACGCACAGCTGATCGTATTAAAATTGTTGTAGGCCGTTTCAACGCTACAACATTTGATGAACTTTTTGAAAAAACAAAATCGCTACCTTGGGAAAACATTATTGATAAAGAAGGGCAATTCCCAGTTCAAGGTAGAAGTGTTAAATCAACATTATATAGTGTACCAGACTGTCAAGCTATTACTAAAAAAGCGATTGTTGAACGTTTAAAAAAAGCTTATGATGAAAAAGGCTGGTTAAATGAATGTGGTGCTAAATACCCTGTTGAGGTAGCTATTTTAAAAGATAATGTATTATTGACTATCGATACCTCAGGTTCAGGTTTGAACCGTCGTGGATATCGTATTGCTCAGGGGGAAGCTCCTATTAAAGAAACGTTGGCAGCGAGTCTGGTACGACTTGCCAATTGGAAGGGAGATACGCCTTTTATAGATCCTTTCTGTGGTTCAGGTACTATTGCCATAGAAGCATGTTTAATCGCTCAAAATATTGCACCAGGCTTCAATCGAGATTTTGTTTCTGAAGAATGGAATATTATGCCTCCCAATATTTATGATGATATGCGAGATGATGCTGATCAACAAGCTAATTACGATAAAGACATTCAAGTATTTGCATCAGATATAGATCCTGAAATGGTTGAAATTGCTAAGCGTAATGCTAAAGAAGTCGGTTTGGCAGATATAATCCAATTTAGTGTTAAAGATGTGAATACATTAACAATTGATACCGATGAATCAGTAGCTTTAGTTGGAAACCCTCCATATGGTGAACGAATTGGAGATAGGGAAGAAGTCGAAGAAATGTATCGTTATATTGGTAAATTAATGAATCAACATTCACATTTATCAACTTACATCTTGACTAGTAACAAGGAATTTGAATTTTTAGTTAATCGAAAAGCTACTAAAAGAAGAAAATTATTTAACGGCTATATTGAATGTACTTATTATCAATATTGGGGTAAAAAGCCAACTACTATATAATTTTTATTAAATTTGTAAATTTTTCTTAATGTAGCTAATAATATTTAATTAATTTAATCAATTCATTAGCACTCTTATTATTACTGATGTAAAGTGATAGTAAGAGTGTTAAATATAGATACAAATACATAAATTTATATACATCTTAGTTAGGAGAGAAATAATATGCAAACAGTATTAATAATAGGCGCAAATGGTAAGGTCTCTATCGAGGCTACTAAAATATTTTTAGAGGATTCTAATTTTAATGTAGATTTATTTTTAAGAAATGCGCATCGAATTCCTGATTACGCATCAAATCGAGTAACAGTTTATGAAGGCGATGCAAAAAACTCAAAAGATTTAGAGCAAGCACTTGATAAAGTTGATGTTGTATTTGCTAGTCTATCTGGTTCATTAGATATCGAAGCACAAGCTATTGTAGATGCTATGTCTAAAAAAGATGTTAAACGATTAATCTTTGTAGCTGCCCCTGGTATTTACGATGAATTACCAGCTAAATTTAATGAATTTAATAAATCTCAATTTGGAGAGAAATTGACAAAATATCGTAAAGCTGCAGATATTATTGAAGCATCAACATTAGATTATACAATTATTCGTCCAGCATGGCTTACATTTAAAAATGAGACAGATTACGAAGTTACATCGAAGGATACTCAATTTAGAGGAACAGAAGTTTCAAGACGCAGTATTGCAAGTTTAGCTGTACGTATAGCGAAAAACCCAGAATTATATTCTAAAGAAAACATAGGTGTTAATAAACCAAACACTGATGGAGATAAACCAGCTTGGTTCAATTAACTATTCTTTATATTTGTTTCAAACTATTGTTGTGATAAAATTTAATAAATAGGTAGCGAGTCAGAAATAAAAATTAAAGTTTTTACTTTAGTAAGTATAATTTTTGTTGAATAAACTTAAACAGTATATTTAATTTTAAATCTGCCTACCCGATTAAGAATAGCCTGTTACATTAAGTATGTCTCAGGCTGTTACTTTTTTATTTGAATGTTTGAAACAAAGGGGACTTAGCATGGCTAATAATGAACAATTAGATGTTTTATATAAATTAAAAAAAGAAGTTGAAAAATCAAAAAATTCAACTTTAATACATACTATTAATCAAGTAATAAAAAAGGTATATTTAAATCAATATACCGCTTCTTTTGTTGGTCACTTTTCAGCGGGGAAATCTACATTAATTAACTTATTATTAGAACAAGATATTCTTCCAAGTTCACCAGTACCTACCACTAGTAATACTGCAATCGTATCAGTTGCAGACAAACAAGAAATTATAGCTAATTTAGAAAATCAACAATATACAAAATTAAAAACATATGACGAAGTCAAAAAAATGAATCGTTTAAATGTAGATGTAGAGTCTGTTGAAATTAATTTTCCTTCTTCAAAATTCAAAAATGGTTTTACGCTTCAAGATACACCTGGGGTAGACTCAAACGTAACTACACATCAGTCTACAACTGAACAATTCATGTATACAAGCAACATTTTGTTCTATACAGTAGATTACAATCATGTACAATCTGCATTAAATTTTCAATTTATTAAAAGAATGAATGATGTAGGTATACCAGTCATTTTTATCATTAATCAAATCGATAAACATAATGAAGATGAAATTACTTTTGAAACTTTCAAACAAAGAGTCAATAAATCAATAGAAGATTGGGATATTAAACTTACAGATATTTTCTATGTAACAAAATTCGATCATCCCGAAAATGAACTTTCACGTCTCTCTCAATATTTAATACAGAATGATAATTATAGAGAACCTATTGAGGATTATGTAAATCGTACAGCTAAGTTTATTACAGAAGCTCAATTAGGATATATTCAAAATGAACTACAAGATATTCTAGAACAGCTTAATATAAATGAAGATGAATTTGAACAAGCCTATGCTAAATTTCAACAAAATCAAGCCGTTAGTGAAGAAGCTCGACTCTTAAATAATCCTGATCAATTATTAAGTTTTTTAAAACAAAAGCGAAAAGATATATTAGATAATGCATACATTATGACACATGACATGCGTGAAGATATTAGACATTATCTTGAAAGTATGAGTGATGATTTTAAAGTTGGCGGCTTTTTAAACAAAAAGAAGAAAAAGCAAGAGGAACAAGAAGCACGCTTACAGAATGTTGTTTCTAAACTTCAAGACAAAGTTAATCAACAAATTCGACAACCCTTACGAGAGGACATGTCATTTTTAACGCGTTTTATTAATAACTCCGAAGTTAATCATGATGTATTAAATCAACATTACGAAATAGATTCAAGTTTAATTTCCAATTTATATCAACCTCAAACGAGTATAAGTAATACTTATGTACTTACTTTTAGTGATGAAGTGCTTAAAGCTATTACTAATTTTGTAGAAAAACAATCCAATCCGTTATTTAATCAAGCGATTGATCATACACAAGCGCAAGGTTTAACTGAAGAAACTAATGATGATCTACAGATATATGAGCATTATATTGAATTACAAAATTTAAAAGAATCTCTAACAACTAAAAATTATCAACATTATTATATCCATATGGATGACTCTTTAGATAAATTAATAGGAAGAACTGAAGCAAACTATATTTTAGAAAACAATGATCAAGTTTTAGAAAAAGATGAGAGAGCGTCTGATGAAAATTTAAATGAGTGTAATACTAAAAAGGTTAACATTCAAGAAGCATTAAACATTATTGAACCTGTACCATTATTTGATAGAACAAAAAATGATATTAAAGATACATTAAAACGATTAGAAAATAAACTTGTCAAAATTGGTGTATTTGGTACATTCAGTGCAGGAAAAAGTAGTTTAATTAATGCCTTATTAGGTGGGCAATACTTAGTAAGTTCACCAAATCCTACAACTGCAGCTACGACTGAATTATCTTACGGTGAGGATAGTCAAATCACACTTAAAACTGAAGAACAACTATTAAATGAACTTAATCAACTCATTGAATACCATAATGTTTCTTTCGAATCACTCGAAGCATTTGTCCAATCTGATGTACCACAATTAAAAAACAAATTAGAAAAGAACCAACTTGCTTTTGTAAGTGCAGTTCACAAACATTTTTCTATGTATAAAGATATGTTGGATGAAGGTGTGAAACATACGATTTCTCAAGAGGAAATAAAAAAATGGAGTGCTGAAGATGAGTTTGCTACTTTTGTTAAAACCGTGCACATCAATTTACCATTAGAATGGTTGAAAGGAAAAATAATCGTTGATTCACTAGGCTTACATTCAAACAATCAACGTCATACAAACGAAACTGAACAAATTTTAACTTCATCCGATTTAATTTTATATGTGAGTTATTTTAATCATTCATTTACAGATAATGATAAAAACTTCATCGAACATATGAAAGAGATGAATCAACTTAATGAAAATCAAGCATTCAAAATGGTTATCAACGCTGTAGACCTTGCTGAAAACAGTGATGATTTAGCTGCGGTAAAACATTACGTTAAAGATGCTTTAACTCAAGTAAACTTGAAGTCAGATATCTTTGGTGTTTCAAGTAGACAAGCATTGAGAGGGAACGATGAAGGTATTAATCAGCTGCGTCATAGCATTGACCAATTTGTAGAAGTTGATTCAAATATAATTTTAGAGCAACAAATGGTTAAACAACTTGAGCAAATCAATATTTCTTTCGAAGAGATGATTCATGATTATAAAACTAACCAATCTCATATTGAACAACGTCAGCAACAATTGAAGAAATATCAAAATGAACAAAGGTTACCAAATCAATTGCTATTTACTACAGATCAACATACTAATAATGAAGTTGAAGATCAGATTTATCATTTAAATGGCAGATTAAAATTACAATTATTGGATGATGTTAAAAGTATATTTAATAGTCAGATGACTCAAAATAGTGATTTTAATGATGAAAAGAAAATTTCTTCTAAAGCATTTTTAGATCAAATACATCAACGACTATATTTAGAACAAAGTTTATTAGTTGAACGAATCAAGAAATATTATAACCGTCAACTTAGCGAACAAGTCGCACCGACAATCCAAAAATTAAATCAATTGCATGTATTTATTAATTCAGATTTTTCAATTATGCCTAATTTTACCGAAAAGGCATTCTTGCGTGTTGATTTAAATGACATGATTAATGCTTTACCTAAACAATTAACGAAACGTCGAATTTTGAATCCAAATACTCAACGAGAGTTACAAGAACAAATCAGTTCAAATACGTTAGAGTTATTACAAAATCAAATTAGTGAATTTAGACAGGCATTGATTCAGTATGTTGCTTCGATGAATAAAGAAGCTGAAGAGAAATTTGCGCAAATTGAGGATGCAATTCAAGATCAAATCGATGAATTATTATCATTTAATTTAGACAATACATTAATCGAGCAATTACGTATTGCGAATCAAAAATTAAACGCACTATTAAAATAGAAGGAAGTCACAAAATATGAAAAATCGTGTCCTATTAGTAGATGGAATGGCTTTATTATTTAGACATTTCTATGCTACAAGTTTACACAATCAATTTATGTATAATTCAAAAGGTATACCAACTAACGGAATTCAAGGTTTCGTTAGACATATCTTCACAGCAATAAATGAAATCAATCCTAGTCATGTAGCTGTATGTTGGGATATGGGACAATCCACTTTTAGAAATGATATGTATACCAACTATAAGCAAAATCGTCCAGCACCACCAGAAGAGCTTATTCCACAGTTTGACTACGTCAAAGAAATTTCAGACCAATTTGGATTTATAAATGTTGGAATGACTAATTATGAAGCTGATGATGTGATAGGAACTTTGGCAAAAACATTTTCTGATAATAACGAGGTCCACATCATCACTGGAGATAAAGACTTATTACAATGCATTAATAATAATGTAGAAGTTTGGTTAATAAAGAAAGGATTTAATATTTATAATCGTTATACTTTAACTCGTTTTAATGAAGAATATCAGTTAAATCCACAACAATTAATTGATATTAAAGCATTTATGGGTGATTCTGCAGACGGATATCCTGGTGTTAAAGGTATAGGTGAAAAAACAGCTCTTAAATTGATTCAAACCTATGGAAGTGTTGAGAATGTATTATCCAATATTGAACAATTGACTCCTGGACAACGTAAGAAAATTGAAGCAGATAAGTATAATTTAACTTTGTCAAAAAAGTTAGCCGAAATATTTACTGATGTGCCACTAAATAGCATGGAAATTTATAGAGATATGTCTTATGCACATTCACTTAACCACATACTTTCAATTTGCAACGAACATGAACTTTATGTTTCTGGAAAATATATATCAACAAAATTATAATTTAGTACAAAGACTCAAGACCTATAATGTGTTTTGAGTCTCTTTTTCAACTAATTTATAACGGTTCTCAATATTTATATTTTTTATTTTATTAAATTAAAATCTATTTCACACTCAATTAAATTAATGATACAATTAAATAGAACAACTACTGAATTGTTCATTTCATAATGATAATTGAAATTAACACCCGAGGGGAGTTGTGAAACTTTTGTCGAGCAATTTTTTATGTTCTAATGACTGAAAAAATTAAGACAATAAATATGGTAACTTAATTATCAATCCATTTGATATTGAGCTATGTGTTATCGGAATTACTTTTTCAAAACTACTCATAACATCAACATCAAGAATATACAACATAGAATAGGAGAGAAGCACATCAATGAATCATCGAGATAAACTGCAAAAGTTCAGTATTCGAAAGTATGCAGTGGGAACTTTCTCAACATTAATCGCCACGTTAGTATTTTTAGGAACGCATACTGATCAAGCCCATGCGAGTGAATATACCAATACGACAGTTGAAAAAGCACAGCAAAATACTGAACCACAAGCATCCCGAGACAATAATAGTAATCCAAATGATGCAATAACAATTCAAAATGATCAAACTCCTGATCAAGCTGCAGAAATCAATAAGCAATCAAAAGAAAATGACAAGATAACTACAGAAAAAAATGCAATAGAAACTCAAACAAGCGAAAAAGAAATTACTAATTTGACATCAACATCTATTAAAGAAAAGATGGAAGAAAGATCGCCAGTCACTAAAGATGAAAAAACAAATGAACTGAAAGAAAAATCTTCATCGATCGTAGGGACGCAATCTTCGAATCAAAGTAACCATGATGATAAGCTAGACACACCTAAAGAATCTAAGTCGGATAACAAACAGAAAATTGATGACAAAAACATTTCTAAACTGACTAATCTTACTCAAGAAATTCAAAGTAAATTATTAGAAGTTGAAACTATAGAACCTTCAAATCCTCATATTGAAGAAGCGAAAAAATTAATTGTAGAAAGTAGTCGTTTCACTCAATCTAGTAATGTCTCGCAACAATCACTTCTAGAATTAGTTACAAGATTAGAGCGAACGCGTAATTCATTAGCAAATGTGATTACTCGTTCTCATTCAGGTAAACGCGATCCAAGAAACGGTCAACAAATTGAAAAGGGTACTAATTTTAGATTTACAACTTTAAATGGTCGTTGGAATGCCGGTAGAAACGTCATTGTGTACCAACGTAACTATGCCTCATTACCTGATGGTAGGGCGTTAGGTACTGGTCAACAAGTTAATGGTGTGGAAAATATTACATCTAGAAAGACCGTAATGCGTGCTTATTATAAACGTGATGGAAATTCAAAATACTTAGTTTATGATGTTTTCTTCAACAATGATGGATTTAATTTCATTCCACGTGGTTCTCAACATCGTCTAGGTATGACATTGCTATTACCATATAAAGTAATGAAATTAAATTCAGATGGCTCATTTTCGAGTGATTCAGTTAGAAATCTATCTTATACTGCTTATGAAAGAAGAAGTGGTAGTAACAGTCTATTGAGTGAGTCACCGAGCGATTTTATCATTGATCCAGATAACAGTACTCAAATGTTTGATATGCTAAATAGCAATCAACATGACTTTGGTCACACAACATTTTATCTCAGTTATGGTGTTCGTCCTGGCAGAAGTTATAATTCTGATGCGAACGAATATTTCCACTCAAATAGAAATAATCCTGATTTGAGAAGAGCAGTCGAAGACCAAAGAGGCATTTTCAGTGGTTGGAACTATGGAATTGGTATTCAAGTGGATCCCAACCATCCAGAAGGTGCAAATCGCGCTTATCACATGCATCTTGAAGTTAAATTAAGAGATAATGTGACGAATGCAGAATTGGAAAACGCTTGGTCATATGCCAACACAGCAGCAATGGGTGGTACAAGTAAAACTGCCTATACTGTTTTATCAGGTCGTTTATTACCTGAAGATAGTGCATTAACTTCTATCGAAAATCAGCCGCCATTAAAACCAACTATTAACTCTAATTTAGTAGGTAAAGCAACAACAACTTCTGTCATCGACGTTTCTACTGATCCGAGTACTAAAGTAGAAATTTTCGATAAAAATGGCAATAAAATTGGTACAGGTACTACAGGTTCTAATGGACATGCTTTCATTACGCCAACTCGTCCTATACCTGAAGGTAATGTCACTGCAAAAGCTTATAATCACAGTGATGAATCAAAAGTTTCAACATCCGATCCTAAATTTGCAACTGACACGATCCCACCTACAACACCAGTCATTAACACTCGATTAGTATATAAAGCTGGTACATTAACACCGATTGATGTTTCTACTGATCCAAACACACATGTTGCATTAATTGATAAAAATGGACGTATTTTTGGAGCAGGTACAACGGATGCTAGTGGTCATGTGATTATTACGCCAGATCGAGTTATTCCTGAGGGAAATGTGACTGCGAAAGCTACAGATAATGCTTTACATCCGAATAGTTCTGTTTCGATTCCTGTTCAAGCGACAACACTTATACCTGTAATGAAACCAGTCATTAACACAGATGTTGCAGGTAAAGCTTTCTCTACACCAGTTATCGACATTACATCTACACCAAATACGCGAGTAGAACTATTAGATAAAAATAATAATGTCATCGGTCGTGGAATTACTGGTTCTAATGGACATGTGAATATCACTCCAGATCATTATCTTTTCGAAGGTAATATCACTGCAAAAGCATATGATCAAACTGATGCAACTAATAATGCAACATCTGATCCAAGACACGTTACTGATACAACACCACCTAGAAAACCAGTAATTAATACTAATTTAGTAAATAAAGTGGGTACGAGAACACCTATTGATGTTTCTACAGATGTTATGACTAGAGTGGAAATTTTTGATGAAAATGGAAAAAGTTATGGTTTAATTCTTACTGGAATAGACGGCCACGGTATTGTTACGCCAACAGCACCACTACCTTTAGGTAAAATCTACGCACGCGCTACAGATGGTGCAGAGACACCTAACTCAATAGACTCTGATCACGTATCAGTAACAGATACTATTCCACCAACAGTTCCAACTGTCGATACAGATTTAACTGGTAAAGCAACAACTTTAACACCGATTACTGTTACTACAGATCCAAATACACGAGTGGATTTAATTGATAAAAATGGGCACATTATAGGTACAGGTACGACTGACGGAAATGGTCATATAATAATCACTCCTACAACACCTATTGTAGAAGGTAATGTGATTGCCAAAGCGTATGACCCTGCTAACAACGTTTCAACGTCTGCACCTAGAAAAGCGACGGATACTACACCACCAACTAAACCTAGAGTCACTTCACCATTAGTTGGAAAAGCAGGTACGACTGATCCGATTACAGTTACAACTGATCCGAATACGAATGTTCAATTATTAGATAAAAATGGGCAAATCATAGGTACCGGAACAACAGATAGTTCAGGTCGAGTGTCAATTACACCTACAAGACCTATTCCGGAAGGTAATGTCACTGCCAAGGCTATAGATAATGCAGAACATCCGAATAGTTCTACATCTGATCCGGTTAAAGCAACTGATACAACGCCTCCAACTAAACCTAGAGTTTCAACACCACTAGGTGGAAAGGCGACAACTTTAACACCAATTGAAGTTATTACGGACCCTAATACGAATGTTCAATTATTAGACAAGGATAACAATGTTATTGGTTCTGGGACTACAGGAGCTAATGGACATGTCACTATAACGCCAACTCGTCCTATTCCAGAAGGTAATGTTACCGCCAAGGCTATAGATAATGCAGAACATCCGAATAGTTCTACATCTGATCCAGTCAAAGCAACGGATTCGACGCCACCGACTAAACCTAGAGTGACAACACCTTTAGCTGGAAAGGCGACTACTAAAACACCGATTGAAGTTATTACGGATTCGAATACAAGCGTACAACTTTTAGATAAAGATGGTCGTGTGATTGGTTCGGGTACGACTGGTGCTAATGGACGTGTTACAATCACGCCAACTCGTCCTATTCCGGAAGGTAATGTTACTGCCAAGGCTATAGATAATGCAGAACATCCGAATAGTTCTACATCTGATCC
>NZ_KV792273.1:0-2474 GCF_001808125.1 Staphylococcus sp. HMSC14D10
TTGTGGGATGTTCTTTAGCAATTTCAATATAAGCATCGTGTAGTTATGAAAAAATTACGACAATGACTGTTTCATTAGATAAGTGTTATTGAAATTGATAAAGACTATATACTTCAATAAAATGAAATTTGTAAATAAAAAAATAAGAGATAGAACTAAGATTTCTTGTTCTACCTCTTTAAGTGTTATTTTTCTTTTACAAGTTTTTTAACTTCTTCTAATTCATTTTCAACATCTCTGCTCGGTTTTTTGGTTATAAGACTTACGATATAAGTCACAATCAAACTTGTTAAAAATCCAGGAATAATTTCATATAAATTAAAGAAGTCATTATATTCTCCCAATGGTTTCACAAAAACAATCCAAATAATGACGACAACTGATCCTGATATCATACCAGAAATAGCTCCTGTACGACTTAATCCCTTCCAATAGAGAGATAGTAATACCAGTGGACCAAATGCAGCACCAAATCCAGCCCATGCATTACCAACAAGATTAAGTATAGTATCATTCGGAGTCCATGCGATTATAATAGATATAATTGCTATAATAAGAACAGATAATCGACCTACTAATAAAAACTCTTTTTTATGTTTTTTTGCAGCTTCTTCGCCTCTAATTAATTTATAGAAATCCTCAGTAAGTGAACTAGAAGTAACAAGTAGTTGTGAGGAGATTGTGCTCATAATAGCTGCTAAAATTGCTGCAAGAAGGAAACCACCAACCAATGGATGGAATAAAATTTGGCCCATTAAAATAAAAAGTGTTTCTGGATCATTTAATTTAACTCCTCTATCTTGAACAAAAGCAATACCTATCAATCCTACGCATACAGCACCAATTAAACTAATAGCCATCCAACTAATACCAAATCTTCTGGCAGTTTTTAATTGACTAACCGATTTGATTGACATGAATCGCACTATAATATGCGGTTGACCAAAGTAACCTAACCCCCAAGCAAAGAAAGAAATAATGCCTACAATAGTGGTACCTTTAAATAAATCTAGATTAGTTGGTTTTAAATCTGCTGCTTGAGAAAATGCATCAACGCCACCTAATTGCATCATTGCGACAATTGGCACCATAATCATAGCAATTAGCATAACTACACCTTGAAAGAAGTCAGTTAATGATACAGCTAAATAACCTCCAAAGAATGTATAAGCAATAACAATCACCGAAACTAGAATAAGACCAGTATGATAATCTAGACCAAAAGCAGTATTAAATAATTTACCACCTGAAACCATACCTGAGTGAGTATATAGTGTAAAGAATACGACAATAATACTGCCAGAGATAATTTTAATAATATTAGAATTATCATTAAGACGATGTGTAAAGTAGTTAGGTAATGTGATTGAATCATTCGCTTTTTCAGTGTACACACGAAGTCTTGGTGCTACAAGTATGTAGTTAACATAAGCTCCGATAGTTAATCCAATAGCTAACCATGCTGCTGATAAACCTGTAGTGTAAACTTCTCCAGGTAATCCCATAATCATCCAACCACTCATATCAGAAGCGCCGGCTGATAATGCTGTGACGTAAGGCCCTATATTTCTCCCTCCAAGCATATATTCACTCAAATTCCCAGTTGCTTGTTTATAACCATAGTACCCAATAATAAGTAAAATAAAGAAATAAGCTGCAAGCATAACATAAGTTCGCCAATCAGGATTTACTTGACTTGACAATGATGTAGCAAGAATAAACATAATTAATAACCCCTTTATTATGTAATTATTTTAGTTACATACAATAATTATACAAAAAATAAAAGTTATTTAAAGGGTAATTCTATCTTTTTTATATTTATTAAACCTTTTTAACTATAATTTCTGTGTATTTATAGCGATAAAAATAGTTTTAATATTAATTGCTAGTATATAATATTCATTAATTTTGTATATCATAATAATAAAAATAAACTTATTATATTTGAGTAACATATAAATCGATATATTTGATTTGTCATTTATTACGAATTCCGGTGAGAATAAGAGAAAATTCCATATAAAAACCCGTGATAAACGTTGGTATGACAAGGAAATCCCGGAATCCCACTCATTTCTCAGGAAATATAGCTATATATTCATATATGATTTGGATTTGTAAATGTCAGTACGATTTACTTTTCTGTTTATATTATTTATAAATAATAATGGGATTTCGGGATTACGCTTGCGTAATCCTTCTGTCACTTGAAGTTATCCAATCCCATTGCTATCTTGTTCATATTTATTTTGGGATGTTCTTTCGTCATACAATATAAGATTCACATTGAGTTGTGACTTGTTAGTATGTTGAAAAGGTTCGTTAGATGGGTGTTATTGAATGACGAAAGGACAGTACACAGATATTAGATTTGAAAGTAGAGTGTTTGAGGCAAAAACAAAGACGAAGTGCTGAGGAGCACTTCGTCTAGATTATTAGGCTCTACGTCAAATCGGACTGATGAGTCCAAA
>NZ_KV792274.1:0-776 GCF_001808125.1 Staphylococcus sp. HMSC14D10
TTTTATAGTATCAAGACAAGAAGAAACTCGTTTCTAAAACCCCAAATTCACCCAACTTTATAAATATGGATTTCCGTATTTTTCACAATATTTATAAAAACCAAATCTATTCATAAATATTGTCTTTTCAATACTTTTATCAGAATCAAAATCAATCTCTCTTAAAATTGATTCAGTAAATTCAAGTGATGCTGTACCATTTGCTGTTATAAGCATATTATCAACAACACTTTGCTTTTCTAAAAATTCATACTCAGGTTTATATTTTTTATAATTTTGCCAAATATAAACCGAATTACCAGTATGTTTATATTTGTTTAAAAAACCATTTCTAGCTAAATAATCAACTGCTCCACATATAGCACCAATTACTACATTTTTATTAAATGCTTCCTCAACAAACTTTAAAAGGTTCTCAGAATCATTATCCCAAGAATTACCTCCAATCATAACTAACAGATCATAATCTTTAGGTTCATCGCCAATAATATAATCTACCAAAACAGAAAAACCACCTAAAGAAGATACATTTTCTTCAACAGAAATAGTACTTACAGACCAATTATCATCTTGATTTAAAATTGAAGATAAATATGCTCCTTCCCAATCTGCAAATTCATCTAGTAAAAGAAATAAAGCTTTTTTCAAAATTAAAAACTCCTTTTATTTTTAGATTAATAAACCTTATCGCTTTATTCCAATTGCTTTATTGACGTTGAGCCTCGGAACCCTTAACAATCCCAAAACTTGTCGAATGGTCGGCTTAATAGCTCACG
>NZ_KV792275.1:0-9263 GCF_001808125.1 Staphylococcus sp. HMSC14D10
GGACTCATCAGTCCGATTTGACGTAGAGCCCAAAGTTTTACGCTTTGTCAGCAGTTTTCAACGTAACATAATAATACATTATGATAGTCGGTACTTCAGTCTACTAGAATAAGCCTACTGCATGGCCGTCTTCTGTAACGTCCATATTTAATGCAGCTGGTTTTTTAGGTAATCCAGGCATAGTCATGATTGCACCAGTTAATGCAACAATAAATCCTGCACCTGTTTTAGCCTCTAATTCTCTAATAGTAATATCAAAATCAGTTGGAGCACCTAAAGCAGTTGCATCATCACTGAATGAATATTGAGTTTTAGCCATACAGATTGGATATTGACCCCAACCATTGTCAGTAAATTCTTTTAGTTGTTTTTTAGCTTTTTTACTAAATGTAACTGAAGAACCACCATAGATATCTTTAACGATTGTTTCAATTTTTTCTTCTAATGATTGATCTAAATCATATAAGAATTTGAAATCATTTGGTTGTTCAATAACTTCAAGTACTTGGTTAGCTAATTCAACGCCACCTTTACCGCCTTTTTCCCATACTTCAGTTAAAGCGATTCTAACGTTATTTTCTTTAGCCCAAGCTTTTACTACTTCAGTTTCAGCATCTGTATCATGAATAAATGCATTTAATGCGATAACTGGTTCAACACCAAATTTACGGATGTTGTTAACATGACGTTCTAAGTTAACAATACCAGCTTTAACTGCTTCAACATTTTCTTCTTTTAAGTCATCTTTAGCTACGCCACCATGCATTTTAAGGGCACGAACTGTTGCAACTAATACTACTGCTGAAGGTTCAAAGCCAGCTTCTCTAGCTTTAATGTCGATGAATTTTTCAGCACCAAGGTCTGAACCGAATCCTGCTTCTGTTACAACGATGTCTGCAAGATCACGTGCTGTTTCAGTAGCTAAAATTGAGTTACAACCATGTGCAATGTTAGCGAATGGTCCACCATGAACTAATGCTGGTGTACCTTCAATAGTTTGAACTAAGTTAGGTTTAATAGCATCTTTAAGAATCATAGCTAATGCGCCTTCAACTTTTAAGTCTGCAACTGTAACTGGTTTACGATCACGAGTGTAACCAATAGTAATACGGCTAATTTTTTCTTTTAAGTCATTAATATTACGAGCTAAACATAAGATTGCCATTACTTCTGAGGCAACTGTAATATTGAAACCATCTTCACGAGGTACACCATTAGTAGGTCCACCTAAACCAACATTTACATGACGTAATGCACGGTCGTTCATGTCTAATACACGTTTCCATTCAACACGACGTACATCAATGCCTAATTCATTACCTTGATGGATGTGGTTATCGATAAATGCAGATAAAGCATTATTTGCAGTAGTAATCGCGTGGAAGTCACCATTGAAGTGTAAGTTAATATCTTCCATTGGTAATACTTGCGCATAACCTCCACCAGTTGCCCCACCTTTAATACCAAATGTAGGTCCTAATGCTGGTTCACGTAAAGCTACCATTACATTTTTCTTTAATTCGTTGAACGCATCAGATAATCCAACAGTAACTGTAGATTTACCTTCACCGGCTGGTGTTGGACTCATTGCAGTTACTAAAACGACTTTCCCTTTGTTGTCTTTTGGTTTGATTTGATTGATATCAATCTTAGCTTTATAGTGACCATATTGTTCTAAAGCGTCTGCTGGGATTCCAGCTTTTTCAGCGATTTCTCCAATAGGTTTTAGTTCTGATTGATTAGCAATATCTAAATCTGATAAATGTGCCAACTTATTTCAACCCCTTGTTATTTATAATTTGATTTATGTAAGAATACCTCAAATCAGTTGCTTAAGGTTTCTTTTAATCTTACATATTAATAATAACTAACAATGTAAGCGATGTCGAATTTTTGAGAGCGTTTCCAATGATTTGTGTAAAATTTAACTTAATTTTATGATAAATCTGCTAATTTAAATAAATTTATTTTATAAATCTAAAAATTTAAAGTAAAAATACATCATAATATGAATTCAAAAACCTTTATTTCGACTTAGGTCAACTATAAACATTATAAAAGCTAGGACCAATAATTGTCCTAGCTTAGTTACATTCATTAAAGTTTAATCTTCCATCGTACTTAAATCGCCTGCATCTAAATTAAGCTCCCAAGCTTTTAACACACGTCTCATAATTTTACCAGAGCGTGTTTTAGGTAATTTATCTTTAAACTCTATTTCTCTTGGTGCTGCATGACCTGATAGCCCCTCTTTAACAAATTTACGAATATCTGCTTTTAGCTCATCTGAAGGTTCATAGCCTTGGCGTAATGAAATAAAGGCTTTGATAATTTCGCCTCTGACAGGATCTGGTTTACCGATAACACCCGCTTCAGCTACTGCTTCATGCTCAACTAATTTCGATTCTACTTCAAATGGACCTACACGCTCACCAGCAGTCATAATTACGTCATCAACACGGCCTTGGAACCAGAAATAACCCTCTTCATCTTGATATGCTGAATCACCTGAAACGTACCAATCTCCAATAAAATAAGAATTATATTTTTCAGGGTTTTTCCAAATTGAATACATCATAGATGGCCAACCCTTTTTAATAGCTAAATTCCCCATTCTGTTCGGTGGTAATACATTACCTGAGTCATCTATAATAGCAGCCTCTATTCCCGGTAATGGTTTACCCATTGAACCTAATTTAACGTCAACTGCAGGATAATTCACAATCATATGACCCCCTGTTTCTGTCATCCACCATGTATCTAATACACGTTTATCATATACATCTTTAGACCATTTAATAACTTCAGGGTTAAGTGGCTCACCAACAGATAAAATTGATCGTAATGATGACAAATCATATTTTTCTACTACATCATCACCTGCGCTCATTAACATTCTTAATGCTGTAGGCGCAGTATACCAAATTGTTACTTTAAATGTTTCAATCATGCTATACCATTGTTCAGGAGAGAATCGACCACCCGCTATGCAATTTGTAACACCATTTAACCAAGGTGCAAACACACCATAAGATGTACCTGTAACCCAACCAGGATCAGCTGTACACCAGTAAATGTCACCTTCTTTTAAATCTAATACATATTTACCTGAAATATAATGAAGTAACATTGCTTTTTGAACGTGTAATACCCCTTTAGGTTGACCAGTAGAACCTGATGTGTAGTGTAAGATTAAACCATCATCTTCTTTTAACCACTCAATATCAAATTCTTCATTTGCTTGATTCAATTCTTTATTGAAATCAACATATTGTTCATCAACTTCATCGTCAACAACTACTATTGTTTCTAAGTGAGGTAATTTATCCTTAGGAATTCTGCCTAGTAAACTATTTGTAGTAACAATGACTTTTGCTTCACTATTTTCTAATCTATCAGTTACCGCTTTTTCCATAAAAGCTTCAAATAATGGACCAACGATAGCACCAATTTTTAGAATACCAAGAAAGGCAAAATATAGTTCAGGCGTTCTTGGCATAAAGATAAATACGCGATCCCCTTTTTGAACATTCGCTTTATCTACTAAAACGTTGGCAGCCTTATTTGATAGCACTTTTAATTCTTTAAAACTATATTGTTCTTTACGTTTTTCATCTCTATAATTAAGTGCAATTTTATCGCCTTTACCATTATCAACATGACGATCAATACACTCGTAAGCCATGTTTATTTTTCCTGTTTCATTCCATGAGAAAGCTTTTTTCACTTCATCCCAATCAAAGTCCTGATATGTCTTTTCATAATCTTGTAAATTATAATTACCTTGCTCGCTTTCAAATACTTCTACTTTCATTATAAAATCCCCCTCATTTAATGAAATCGCTTTCTTTAAAAAGTATTATACATTAATTTTTGTGTTATTCAAAATTTTTAGATAATTATTACAATTTAATTTGTTTATTTTTCTAAATAAATATAAAATAACTATAATAGTAGTTCGTATTGGGAGTGAGATGAATGAAACACATTAAAACAAACGTAACCAAGCACCTAACAATTACCAATAAGCATTTCATTATTGAAGGCCCTGTTTCATGTAATTATTTGAAAACGCTTTCTTTCGATGAGTCGTTAAATGCCTTTAGACCGGCAAAAGATCAATTTGACGCTTTGAAAGAAATTACGCAATTACCTGAAGCTCGTATATATATTGCTCGAGAAAACAAACATGTCATAGGGTATGTAACATATCACTATCCCGATGAATTTGAAAGATGGGCTGAAGGACAACTACCCTATTTAATTGAGTTAGGTGCTATAGAAGTGCATAGTGATTTTAGACAGTTTCATATAGGTGGTGAGCTTATTTCATTAAGTCTTTCTCAAGATGAGTTTGAAGACTATATTGTTTTGACAACTGAGTATTATTGGCATTGGGATTTGAAATCAGCTAAATTAGATGTTTTTGAATATAAAAAAATGATGCAAAAATTAATGTCTAAAGGTGGATTAGAAGTATTTGCTACTGATGATCCAGAAATTACCAGTCATCCAGCTAATTGTTTAATGGCGAGAATTGGTAACAGAATTACATTAGACCAGCAACAGTCTTTTGATGATTTACGTTATAAGAATCGATTTTTATTTTAAGATTTCTGTTAAAAATTTAAGGGGTATGATATTTATGCAAAATAATTTAAAAACGGGTTATGTCTATTCAGATGAACTATTAAAATATCGTTTTAATGATAACCACCCTTTTAATCAAATGCGATTAAAATTAACTACAGAATTACTCCAAATGATGAAATTGTTGAAGGTTGATCAAATCATTAATCCTAGAATAGCTACTGAAGAGGAATTGGCTTTAATTCATAAATATGATTATATACAAGCAATTAAACATGCGTCTCATGGAATTTTAAGTCCATCGGAGGCTAATAAATATGGATTAAATACAGATGATACATTCCAATTTCAACATATGCACAAGCATAGCGCAAGGATTGTTGGTGGTGCACTTAATTTGGCAGATGAAATAATGAATGAAAATATATTAAATGGTTGTCACTTAGGTGGCGGATTACATCATAGTTTACCTGGACGTGCCAATGGATTTTGCATTTATAATGATGTTGCCATTACAGCAAAATATCTTGCTACTAAATATAAGCAACGTGTGATGGTCATTGATACAGATGCGCATCATGGTGATGGGACTCAATGGAGCCTTTATACTGATAATACGATCATGTGTTATTCCATCCATGAAACAGGGAAATTTTTATTTCCAGGTTCAGGACATTACACTGAACGTGGCGAAGATTTGGGTTATGGTTATACAGTAAATTTACCGTTAGAACCTTATACTGAACATGATAATTATTTAAAAGTCTTTAAAGAATCCGTGACAAGTGTTATTGAGGCTTATAAACCTGATATCCTACTTAGTGTACATGGTGTGGATATTCATTACTTAGATCCTTTAACACACATGAGTTGTTCATTAGAAACTTTATACGAAATTCCATATATAATTAATAAATTAGCGCACAAATATACAGATGGAAAAGTTTTAATGTTTGGTGGTGGAGGTTATAATATTTGGCAAGTAGTCCCAAGAGCGTGGAGCCATATATTTTTAGCATTAATTAATAAACCCATTCAAGAAGGACCTTTACCAGAACAATGGATTAAAAAATGGTGTGCGTACTCACCAGTAAACCTACCTAAACATTGGACAGAAGATTATCGCGACTATCAAACAATACCCAGATCATATGAAATCTCACAGAAAAACAACGAACGAGCAAGTAGAATCGTTCATTGGTATACACACTAAGGGAGCGGTATGATGATTTAATTTTAAAATCATCATACCGCTCCCTTAAAACAATTATAATTGGAAAGTTTATAACATATCTTCTCAGTTTGTCAGTTGATATGTGTTAAAATTGTAACTATTAAATAATAAATTATTTTTTTAATACTAGTCTTTGGTTGTACCTCTATACTCAATACGGTGAGGTAAAATAACATTAGGTTCTTCAATTTCTTCTTCGTTCATATATTTTGTTAATAGACGCATGCCTACAGCACCGATATCATATAATGGTTGAATAACACTAGATAGTTTTGGTCTTACCATCTCTACTAATCGTGTATTGTTGAAACTAACAATTTGTAAATCTTCTGGTACTCTAATACCAGCATCTAATGCACTATGCATAATACCTATTGCCTGTTCATCACTTATTGATAAAATGGCATCAGGTAAATCCCCTTTCAAATCCTCGAATACTTTAATACCGTCTTTATAACTTTCAGATCCAGAGAATTGCACAGTTTCATTTAATTTTAATTGATGACGATCCACTACTTCTTTAAGACCATTAAATACATCTTCTTGAGCTTTTTTAGAGTAATCACCGCTTACTAATGCAAATTCTTTAGCACCTGATTGAATTAGCTGCTCAGTAATTTCCATTGCTGCAGTTTTGAAATCAATATTAACAGAAGCGATATTGTCATCTTTTCCATTCGTACCTGATACGACGACTGGAACAGAAGATTGATTAATTAAATCTTTAATTTCATCAGAAATCGTTCCACCTAAAAAGATAATACCATCCACTTGTTTACTTAATAAATTATTAAATATTTCTTTTTCTTTTTCAGAATCATTATCTGAGTTAGAAATTATAGAATGATATTTGTACATTGTTGCTATATCCTCAATACCACGAGCTAATTGAGAATAATAGATATTGGATATGTCAGGAATGATAACGCCTACTGTTGTTGTTCGTTTACTAGCTAGTCCTCTTGCAACAGCGTTTGGTCGATAATTTAATCTTTTGATTACTTCATTAACTTTTTTTCTAGTTTCAGGTTTAACATTTTGATTACCATTCACTACTCGTGAAACGGTTGCCATAGATACTCGGGCCTCTCTAGCAACATCATATATAGTTACTGTCATAATTTCCTCCTTGTAAGCGTTTTATTTGTTATTATAACGTGTTTTCATTTCATTTTCAAAGTTTACCACAAAATCGCTTTCATTCAAACCTATTGTTAATAAATTCACATTTATGTCAAATTTTATATTATTTTAATTACAAAGAGTGATTTGCCATATTATTCAATAAAAATGAAATCGTTGATTAATAAATAGAATAGCTAAAGTTTGACAATTTAAAGAGCTATTCATTATTACCAGAATTAGTATTATAAAACATACTTATAATTCAGTAAAACGAATAGCTCATGTATACCAATTATCTAATTAAGTGAACTTATTATTTTAATTTTTTTGAATTATATAATTCAGCTAATGGTTTCAATTCATTGTAAAATTGATCAAATTCATTTAAATCCATTTGTTGACCACTATCACTTAGTGCAACAGATGGGTCTGGATGAACTTCTGCCATTACACCATCTGCGCCAACAGCTAAAGCAGCTTTTGCAGTTGGTAACATAATATCTTTGCGTCCTGTGCTATGCGTTACATCTACCATTACAGGTAAATGCGTTCCTTGTTTTAAAATTGGAACAGCAGATATATCTAGAGTATTACGTGTTGCTTTTTCATAAGTACGGATACCACGTTCACACAGGATAATATTTTTATTTCCTTGTGAAGCAATATACTCGGCTGCAAAGGTAAATTCCTCAATAGTCGCAGACAATCCTCTTTTTAATAGGATAGGTTTATTAGTTCTGCCAGCTTCTTTCAGTAATTCAAAGTTTTGCATGTTACGCGCGCCAATTTGAAATACATCTAGGTATTCATCAGCAACTTCAAAATCAGCAGGATTTACAATTTCACTAACAACATTAAGACCGAATTTATCTTTAACATTTTTTAAAATTTTAAGCCCTTCAACGCCTAAACCTTGGAAATCATAAGGCGATGTACGAGGTTTAAATGCGCCACCACGAATGAATTTCTCACCCCTAGCTTGCAAATCTTTTGCGACTGCATCTACCTGTTCTTGAGATTCTACAGAACAAGGTCCAAATACAAATGATTTATTCCCATCGCCAATAATGCCACCGTTGTCAAATTTAACAATTGTATCTTCAGGTTTTAATTTACGTGATACATAAAGATGTTTTTCATTCTCAGATTTTTGCAAGTCAGTTGACGCTTTGAAGATTTCTTTGAATAATTGCTTAATAACATTATCATTAAAAGGTCCTTGGTTACGATCCATTAATTCATTAATCATTTCCTTTTCGCGCTGTGGATCATAAACTTTTGTGCCTTGTTTTATTTTTTCTTCACCAATCTTTTGAGCTAACTCACCACGTTTAGATAATAATTCTAAAATTTGATTATTAATCGAAACAATTTCTTCTCTGTATTGTTCTAATTTCGTTGACATTACTACTCACCTCAATAAAAGTTACTTAATTAATTATATTACTTTAAAGCGATAAAATAATATTAGTTAGATAATATTCTAACAATTTAAAAATAATAGTTCAACCTTAGAAGTCCAAAAATTTTCTAAAATTTATGAATTATCTAATTACTATTGTGAAATTTTTAATTAATCGTTTTCGATATAAAAAATGGAGCGAATCAAAAATCTAATATATATAGATTTCTGAATCCGCTCCATTTAATGAATGAATATTAACTTAATCAATAAGTTAAAGTTTCATTAATCATTAAAAGTACGTTTATCTATTTTACTTTTAGCTTTTTCAGCTCTTTGTTGTTGTTTAGGTGTTTTATTTTTAACTTTTGGTTCGTTTTGTGATTGCTTGCTATTCACTTTTGATTTTTCATTGTTTGATTTTGTATCGTGTGTGATAACACCATTTTCAAATTTAGAAGTAGCGTGAGCTTGATTATTTTTTACTTGGTCTTCATTGGTGTTAATTGTTTTGTCTTCTTTTGTAACTAAATTAGGAACAGTATAAATACCTTTTGATTTAGCAACAGAAGGCTCTTCTAATAAATTTTTTGTTTTATTGGCTACGTTTGAGTCATTATCTAATTTACTTTTTTTTGTTTTAGCAGCTGATGCTAGATTTTTCGCAGTAACATTTTTATTATGGCTAGCATCATCCTTAATTGAAGGATCTGATAAATTATTATTTGATGATTCAACTTTTACTGCATTTTGTTGTGCTGTTAATTCAGTAGCACTAACCTCTTTAGTTTCATTTTCTTCTTTCTCTGTTTCAGCTTTAGCTTCTTGTATTTCTTGTGCTTGAAGTGATTGGTCTGATAAATCATCTGACGTTTCAACTTTGATTGCATTTTGTTGTGCAGCTAATTCTGT
>NZ_KV792276.1:0-20486 GCF_001808125.1 Staphylococcus sp. HMSC14D10
GCTATTTCTCTAGGGTTTATGTCCCAGACTCTTTGTCCTATTTAATTTTAGATTGTTGGTTTGTGTTATTTTTAATATAGTTCTTTTTACGTTGATGATCAGGTTGTAAGGTTAAACCTAAGAATTTTCTTTCTTGATTTGCATCTTTGAAAAATGAAATCATCATTAAAATAACAACAAAACTAAATGGTAATGCTGAAATAATAGCAGCTGATTGCAGAGCATCTAGACCTGTCGATCCACCAGATAGTAAAAGTACGTAGGCAATCGCTGATAACATGACTCCCCAAACAATCTTAACAAAACCGGATGGATTTAAACGTCCAAATGATGTTTGCATACCTAATACAAATGTAGCTGAGTCTGCGGATGTAATAAAGAACGAGCCTACTAAGATAATAGCGATAAACGATAAAATTGTACCCATAGGCATCTCATTGAAAATACCAAATAATTGTGTTTCAGGTGGCATACTAAAGATATGTTTAGATTGCTTACCAATTTCAATACCAGTAATACCAAAGGCTGTAAACCATAGCATACTAATAATTGTAGGAACGCCTAATACTGCTATAACGAATTCACGAATCGAACGACCTTTTGAAATACGTGCAATGAAAATACCTACAAATGGTGCCCAACTCATCCACCAGCCCCAATAATAAATCGTCCATGACTGTAACCATTCATGTTTTTGTGAGTTAAGTGGAGCAACATCAAAGCTATTAAAAATAAGTGTATTCAAATATTCACCAATTGAGGATGTAAACATATTCATAATTAAAATTGTAGGACCTACAATTAGAATAATAATAAGTAACATCGCAGCTAAAAGCATATTTAAATTACTTAAATACTGAATACCTTTGCTTAAGCCACTCCAAGCACTAATTAAGAATAAAACTGTAACAATAAGAATAATAATGCCTTGAATAAGCTTATTGTTTGGCACTCCAAATAAATAATTTAAACCACCGTTAATTTGCATGGCGCCAACACCAAGTGACACTGCCACCCCAATAATAGTAGCAAAAACAGCTAGAACATCTATAACAGTACCTAATGGACCTTCTACTTTATTTCCGAAAATAGGACGTAATGTACGAGAAATGAGTCCTAAGTCATTTTTTCTAAACTGTGTATATGCAAGAGCCAAAGCAACAATACCGTAAACTGCCCAAGGATGTAGTCCATAATGTAAGAAACTTGAACGCATGGCTTCAGCTAGAGCAGCTTCTGTTTCTTTACTCGCTGTTGGCGGCGATAGATAATGTGAAATGGGCTCAGAAGATCCATAGAATACAAGTCCAATACCCATACCTGCACTAAATAGCATTGTTAACCATGAAATGGTATTAAATTCTGGTTTATCATCTGGTTTTCCTAACTTAAGCTTTCCAATTGGATGAAAAATAAGTGTGATACAAAATATCAGAATAATGCTAATAAGTAGCATATAGTACCAACCAAACGTTTCTGTAATAAAACTTCCGATTGCTCCTGAAATTGAACCAAATTGATTAGGGAAGATGGCTCCAATAATTACCAGTAACCCTACAGTAACTGAAGCAAAAATAAATACATTTGAAAACTGTTTAGATTTGTTTTCCATGTATTTAACTCCTTTCAAATTTAATAAAGTAGATGTATAAAAGCTTAACATATATAGTTAAAAGAATAATGAATAAGTTTAAAATTTTACAAACATGTAATAAGTTTATACCTTTGAATTGTGTAATATGTTGCTTTGGTTATAATTTCTTTCATGTTTTAAAAAATATAGGAGATTCTAATTATATTTAGATATCAAATTAATGAACTTTTGAAATTAAAAATATTTGGAGAACGAGAAGTGAAGCAGAATAACTATTTAAATTAATAGATAGTAATCGTAAGTATCTATCAGAATTTCTACCTTTTGTTGAATAAATAAAGAAGGTTGAAGATAGTAAAAATTTTATCTATTCACTATTGCAACAGTTTACACGCGAATAAGAAATGAGGAGTTGTATTTAAAAACCGCACTGATGCGGATATGGATTTCGTTGCGGCATATGATGGTATGACAAGGAACTTGTAGGAGTCATCGGCTTGCATTATTTAGATCTTGTTAACAAACGAACGTCTATCGGTTACTATTTGGCAGAGCACTTTCAGAAAAAAGGGATTATGACAGCATGCACAAAGGCGTTGATTCGCTATGTGTACGAAGAATTTGATGTAAATCGTGTGGAAATTCAAATGTCGACGCGCAATCCGAAAAGCAGGGCCATACCTGAGCGACTTGGTTTTACGCAAGAGGGCGTGTTGAGAGATAGTGAACGTCTACGTGGAGCGCTCTCAGATAGTTATGTGTATAGTCTATTAAGAGAAGAATATGGGGATGTTAAAGAAGAGTGATAAGTAGAAGCTTATAAAAAACGCTTAACAGTTTGTAGTAATAAACTATGTTAAGCGTTTCATTCTTTATTGTTCTACTATTTGAATTAAATTACCGCAAGTATCATCAAAAATGGCCATTTTAGCGCTACCCATTGTAGTCGGTTCAACGGTAAAGTGAACGCCTTTTTGCGTTAATGCATCATAGGTTTGTTGTACATTTTCTACGCCGAACATCGTAATAGGTATGTTGGCTTCGAATAGACGTTGTTGATAATCACCTGCAATAGGGTTGCCATTTGGTTCTAAGACCAATTGAGCACCATCTGGTTGATTCGGAGATACTAAAGTAAGCCATCTAAATCCTTCGCCTACAGGTTCATCTATTTTCTTTTTAAAGCCTAAAATGTCTGTATAAAATTGTAAAGCTTCTTCTTGATTATCTACAAAGATGCTATTCGCAATAATATTCATATTTATCCCCTCAAAGTATTTATTATGAAACTTGGATTACTTGGCCTGTTTAAGCACACGAGCCATTTCTTCAATTTTACCTGCATGTAATGGGACGTGAATGGCATTTAACACTAATAATTCGTTAAGTGTTTTGCAGCCAGCAATCGGTTGTTCAAGTTCTTGTGATAGTTGTTCATCAGTAAGTTGACGAGCACGATCTGGAATTGTTTTTAAGTCCTCTTTAATCGATTCAATTGATGGTATGTCTTGTCCCTCCCAATTTGCAGGACTAGAACCATAACCAAATAATTTAGTATACGTTTCGATATCAACGGCATTTTGACCGCCCATTGATAAAGCAGAATCGAAAATAGTTAAAACATGTCCAAATTGCCAATGTAATGTATTGGGAAAAACATCATTTTCTTTATCTAATACGTCCTCAATGTTCCAACTATCATAAACTGACAGTAAGTAGTTCACACCAGTATCAATCACATCATAGACTGTTTTAGTACTCATTTGTGTTTCCTCCCACATGTTTAAAGGATTGACTATTAAGCGTCTACCCGTTAAATAGGAGTTATAAGCATTACGATTAAAGTGCTAGTTTTATTTAGCGAATAGCGCATATTGGTTTCATGGATTTGATATGCAAAGTTTTAAAATATAGGAAAAAGGATAGCTGATTATCAACTATCCCTTTAATCGTATGAATGATGAGTTATTTATAAATATTCTTTTTCTTTAATATAGTTATAATTACCTTCGAATTTCTTTAAAGATTTGTTTTTTAATAAATAAGTAGTGTTAAATAATTTATTGAGAAAATAGATGTCATGTGAAACCGTAATAATTGAACCTTCATAATTTAATAGTGCGTCTTCAATGATTTCTTTTGCTTCTATATCTAAATGATTAGTGGGTTCATCCAAAATGAGTAAGTTATAATCAGTGTGTACAATTTGAGCCCATCTCAGTCTTATTTTTTCGCCACCACTTAAATCACCAACTTTTTTAAAAACATCTTTCCCATAAAACATAAAGTCAGCTAAAATATGTCGGGCTTCCGCTTCTGACACATTTACCTCTTCACGAAACTTATTTAATACGGTGTTGTTATCAGCATCATTCTCAAATTCATGTTGTGAAAGATAACCTATTTTTAAGTTGTTTGCCGTTTTAATAGTACCGTTATCAATTGAAACGACTCCTAAAATAATTTTCAATAAGGTAGATTTTCCAGTACCATTATCTCCAATTATAGCTATATGCTCGCCTCTTCTAACCAACATATTCACTTTTTCAAATAATAACTTATCATACGTTTTAGTGACATCTTCCATCTCTATGACTCTGTTAGAAACGCGTGTAGCATCTTCTAATTCCATCTTCATATTTTTTGAGTTGAGAATTGGTTTATCCAAACGTTTAATGCGATTTAATGATTTTTCCATGCTTTTAGCTCGACGATACATGGCAGCATTGGGAGGGTTAGATTGGCTGGCCCACATTCTTAATTGTTTTATAGACGCTTTCAATTTTTTTATTTTCTTTTGCTGTGTTTTATATGCTTCGAATTCAATTAATAATCTTTTTTCGCGTTCTTCTACAAAATATGAGTAGTTGCCATTATATGGATATAGATTTTTTTGATCGATTTCTATAATTTGATTTACTGTTTCATCTAAAAAATAGCGATCGTGTGAGACAACTACTGTAGCGCCGTGATAATTTTTTATATAATTGGTTAACCATTCAATAGATTTGAAATCAAGATGATTCGTTGGTTCGTCTAAGAGTAATAAATCTGTCGGCTTAATTAATATCTGAGCGATACCTACTTTTGTTCGTTCTCCACCAGATAAATCTTTCCACTGTGATTCAAGTAAATGAGTTATATTTAAGCCACTGGCTACTCTACGTATTTTAGCATCTATTTCATAGCCGCCATGTTCCTCATAATATGACTGCAAATTCCCATAGCGAAGCATTAATTCATCTATATCATTCACATCCATACTCATTTTTTCTTCTAATAATTTAAGTTGTTCAGAGATGATGTTTAATTCGCCGAATACTGATTTTAAACAAGTATAAACTTTTTCATTATCAGCATAATTAGGAATTTGATCTAAATAACCAATTTTTATATTTTTTTCCAGCTTATAATACCTGTCGTGGGAGATTCTGACCCACATAGAAGTCTTAATAATGTTGTTTTTCCTTCACCATTTCGACCGACTAAGCCAATAGTGTCACCAGAATTGAGGGTTAGCTTAACATTGTCGAATAATGTTTCATCAAGAAACTTTTTAGTAACATCCGTAGCATTTAATATATTCAATTTCCTTCCTCCATATTATCTATAAGGAAGGAAATGTTAGTGTCCGTTCCTTATAGAGCGATTAATAACTTCAAAAAAGACATACTTCACCAATTTTGAAATTACAATCGAAAATTTGTTGCGAATGATTTGTAGAAATCTGCAACAAAATGCTATAAGAAACATTTCGACACCTCCTAAAATACAATTTATAGTCATTTTACATTAAACAACTGATTTCATAAAGCGGAACTCAAATAAAGTCATTTTACTTACTTAATATTGTTATGTATGATTAAAGTGTTCAAATTGCGGTAGGATAGACTTTCTGACATATAGATAGTGGAGAATGCCAATCAGATAAGTTTTTTAAAATAGAGAGGTGAGAAGGGCGTGTGCGCAATTCAAGAGATTGATTGTCGTATTGAAGCATGGATAGCACAGATTGCACGTAAGGTTGATATGATGTTGAATGATGTGGCTGTTGAAACAAAGAAGCATGATTTAGATTTAGTGACGAATATCGACAAGGAAGTTCAAGCTGATTTTACTAAGTTTATCGAAGAGAATTACCCAGAACATCAGATTATGGGTGAGGAAAAAAGTAACAGTGAAGTAGATATGTATCGTGGCTATGCTTGGGCGATAGATCCCATTGATGGAACAACCAATCTTGTTAAGCAAGGTAAAGATTATTGTTTAATTGTATGTTTATTCTACGATGGCGAGCCTTTACTAGCCTATACATATGAATTTTATCAACAGAAATTATATAAAGCTGTTCAAGGTCAAGGTGTGACGATTAATGGTGTGCCACTTCATGTAGACAAGTATCATCATCTCAACGATGCTTTGATTTCTATTGATCCAAAACGTGCGCGTTCCGAGTTATTAAAGGCATTGATTTCAAAATCGCATGGCTTTCGATTTATTGGTGCTGGTGGCATTGGTGCGTTGCGAACAATTACAGGGGATTTCGGAGCAAGTATCGATATGGGCGCAAACCTGTGGGATATGAGTGCGCAATTATTATATGCGAAAGAGTTAGGACTAATTGTGACAGACATTCAAGGCAACGCTATCGATTTAAATCATGTTAAAGGTGCAATTATTGCGCATCCAGATATTCACGAAGACATTATCAATATTATAAAAACGTATCAATAAAATAATCCTGCCATATACCGGCACTTACACGTAACGGTTGATGTGGCAGGATTTTTATTAATATTAGGAAAGTTATGGCTTTGATTGCTCAATATCAAGCCTAAAAAGTGTCATTGTTTAAGGTTTAATCGCAAATGCACGTACTGGGAAACCAGGTGCGTCTTTCGGTTTCGGACTAATCGCGTAAATGACTGCACCACGCGTTGGTAATTGGTCTAAATTCGTTAACAATTCAAGTTGGAATGTGTCTTGTCCAAGAATATAGCGTTCTCCAACAATATCTCCATTTCTTGCAGTATCTACCGACGCATCTGTGTCGAATGTTTCGTGGCCAATTGATTTTACGCCACGTTCTTCGATTAAGAACTTCAAGGCGTCTAATCCCCAACCCGGTAAATGTTGATTACCTTCAGCATCTTTATTTTCAAATTGTTCAATATCTGGCCAACGTTTTGACCAATCTGTACGTAATGCTACAAACGTGCCTTCTTCAATACGTCCGTTTTTAGCTTCCCATGCCTCTAAATGGTCACGTGTGACGATGAAGTCAGCATTTTCTGCAGCTTCTTTTGAAAAGTCTAAAACGATAAGGGGCAATACTAATTCTTTTAAGTCTAAATCTTCCAAGTAACGTTTATTCTCAACAAAGTGAATAGGGGCATCAATGTGTGTACCATATTGAGTGACAATATTCCAACGTTGCACGTAAAAGCCGTGCTCTTTGACTGTGAAAAGAGTAGAAACTTCACCTTTTTCAAATTCACTAAAGCGAGGTATTTCCAGGTCAAAGGTATGTGTTAAATCCACCCAAGTTGCTTCTTTCAGTTGATTTAGTTGATCCCATAATGGATAGTTTGGCATGTAAAACACCTCCAATTGTTATTCTATGTTGATTATGGCAGTGGCTGACTGAACCGACTCATCGCTTTAGGAAAAGCTCGCTTCAGTTCTAGTCATCTGTGCCGGGGCCGTACGACGAAATCACAAGTGATTTCTGTACGGCTCCCTGCTCCCTCCTACGCGGGTTTGTTTTGGTTATTTGATGCACGTTTTTTACGAACTGTATTTACAAGTACAGTTAGAGCATCTTTTACTTCATCTTCTTTACGTGTTTTTAAGCCGCAGTCTGGGTTAACCCAGAAAAGTGAACGGTCAATTTGTTGTAAAGAACGATCGATTGCTGTAGCGATTTCATCCTCAGTAGGGATACGTGGACTATGAATATCATAAACACCTAAGCCAATACCTAAATCGTAGTTAATATCTTCAAAATCTTTGATTAAATCACCGTGGCTACGTGATGTTTCAATAGAAATTACATCAGCATCTAATTCATGGATAGCATGGATGATTTGACCAAATTGAGAATAACACATATGCGTATGAATTTGCGTTTCATCTTGTACTGAAGATGTTGCTAATTTGAATGAATTTACTGCATCTGCAAGATATTGTTCATGGTATTCAGAACGTAATGGTAAACCTTCACGTAGTGCAGGTTCATCGACTTGGATTACTTTTATACCCGCTTCTTCTAGCGCTAATACTTCTTCGTCAATGGCTAAAGCGATTTGGTCTTGAACGACTTTACGTGGTACATCTACACGTTCGAATGACCAGTTCAAGATAGTTACAGGACCAGTTAGCATACCTTTAACTGGTTTGTCAGTTAAGCTTTGTGCATATACTGTTTCTTTGACTGTTAATGGTTCAGTCCATTTTACATCTCCGTAAATCACTGGTGGTTTAACTGCGCGTGAACCATATGATTGTACCCATCCAAATTTTGTTACTAAGAAACCTTGAAGTTTCTCTCCAAAGAATTCAACCATGTCATTACGTTCGAATTCACCATGCACTAATACATCTAAACCAATATCTTCTTGGATTTTAATCCAACGTGCAATTTCACTTTCTAAGAAGTTGTTATAGGCTTCATCTGAGATACGTTTGTTTTTCCAATCGGCACGATATTTACGTACTTCCTGTGTTTGTGGGAATGAACCAATTGTTGTTGTTGGTAAGTCAGGTAAGTGTAAGCGTGCGTCTTGTGCTTTTTTACGCTCAGGGAAAGGTGATTTACGGCTTGTCGGTACACTGTCAAAATCATACTCTAAGTTTTTGAATGACTGACTTTGGAAACGTTCATAACGTGCTTTTAATTTGTCATATTTTGCGCTGTCGTTCTGGTTAAATAGTCGACGTAGCGCGTCTAATTCATCTAACTTTTCAGTGGCAAAACTTAAACCTTCTTCGATTGATTGCTCTAAAGTTTCATCATCTAATGATACTGGAACGTGTAATAAAGATGATGAAGGTTGGATAACGATATGTTTTGCGTGTCCTTGTAACGTTTCGATTAATTTTTTCTTAGCTTCGATATCTGCAGCCCACACGTTACGGCCATCAATAATACCTGCATATAATGTTTTAGATGAATCGAAGTCACCTGATTCAATTTGTTTTAAGTTATAACCGTTGTCGTGTACAAAGTCTAATCCTAAACCACCAACTGGTAATGAACTTAAGAATTTAACATTGGCACGTTCGAAGTAAGTTTGAATGACTAATTTGTCAGCTAAACCTGCTTTATCAAAGTAGTCATAAGCTTCTCTAGTAATAGCTTCATAAGCTTCGCTTTCATCAGTAACTAATACTGGTTCATCAACTTGGATATACTCTGCACCAGCGTCAACTAATGCTTGAAGCACTTCTTTATATAATGGTAATAGTGTTTGAACTTTCTCTTCGAATGATTGATGACCACCTTTAGACAGTTTCACAAAAGTAATAGGTCCTACAATCACAGGGTGTGCATTAACGTTAAGGGATTTCGCATAGTTAAAACGATCTAATAAAACGTTGTGATTTACTTTAGGTTCAACATTATCCCATTCAGGAACAATATAGTGGTAATTTGTGTTGAACCATTTAATTAATGCACTCGCGACATGTTCTTTATTACCACGAGCAATATCGAATAATAAATCATCGTTAACTTCGCGACCTTGGAAACGTTCAGGGATGATGTTGAATAATAATGATGTATCGAGAATGTGATCATACAATGAGAAGTCGCCGACAGGTACACTGTCTAAATTATAGTGCTTTTGTAATAGTAAATTTTCTCTATGTAGGTCACTTATCTTTTGATCTAATTCTGCTTTATCGATTTTTTTAGCCCAATAGCTTTCGATGGCTTTTTTCCATTCTCTTTTTCTACCTAATCTTGGGAATCCTAAATTTGAAGTTGTAATTGTTGTCATGATATTGCCTCCTTGTTTTGGGTAATTGCTTTAGAATATGCTGCGAGTTCTAATGAATAATCGATACGTTGGAATGGTGTGATAATATATAAACCATTGAAATACTCATGCACTGTATCAATCAATTCTTTAGAAAGTCTCAAACTTAATGCTTTTGTTTTTTCTTTATCATCTTTTACTGCTTTAAATTGGCTTAATACGTCTTCAGACATTTTAATACCAGGCACTTCGTTATGTAGGAAAAGTGCGTTGTTATAGCTTGCGATAGGCATGATACCTATAAATAGAGGGACATTAAGATGTTTCGTCGCCTCATATACTTCTTTAATTTTTTCTTTGCTATACACAGGTTGTGTAATGAAGTAATTCATACCGGCAGCTACTTTTTTCTCAAGGCGTTTTACTGCACCGTCAAGTTTGCGTACATTAGGGTCAAATGCACCAGCGATGTTGAAGTTTGTATGTTTCTTCAGCGCATCACCATCAGTATTAATACCTTGATTGAATCTTAATGCTAATTCGGTTAATCCTTTTGAATTTATGTCGTAGACATTCGTGGCACCGGGTAGGTGGCCTACTTTTGAAGGGTCACCTGTAATCGCTAAAATTTCATTAACGCCAATAAGCGATAAGCCAAGTAAGTGTGATTGCAAGCCAATCAAATTACGATCTCGACATGTAATATGCACGAGGGGTTCAATGTTATAACGTTGGCGTATGATGCTCGCTGCAGCGATATTGCTAACACGTACAGTAGCAAGTGAATTGTCAGCGAGGGTAACAGCATCAATGTTCGCTTCGTCAAGTTTGCCAATATTCTCAAAGAAGAGATCTGTATCTAAATGTTTAGGTGTATCGAGTTCGACAATAACTGTTGGTCCGTTTTTAACTTTTGTTGTTAAATTATGTTTATACGTATGTGTGACTGCTCGATTTGTCTGACGATTGATCGGAATGACGTTTTTATTTTTAACAGGCTTTAAATCTTTTACAGATGATTTGATATATGCAATGTGTTGTGGTGTTGTGCCACAACATCCTCCAATTAATCTCACACCCTCATTAATAAGTTCTTGTGCGACATCTCCGAAATATTGTGCATTATCGCTATACTTAAATTCGCTATTCTCAATATCCAGTAAACTTGCGTTTGGATAGCATGATAAGTAAGCCGTTTCTGGTAACTCAATATGTGAAAATGAGCGTTGCATATGGTGTGGACCGTGATGGCAATTTAATCCAACAACATTGGCGCCACAAGCAACTAATTGCTGTAAAGCTTTATTGATTTCAGTACCATCGACTAAGTAATTCGTATTTGAAGCGGTCAATTGCGCGATGATAGGTATATCGTATTTACGACGTGTTGTTGTAACAATATTTGTCAGTTCTTCTAAGTCGTAGTAAGTTTCGAATAATAACCCATCGACACCTTCTTCAACGAGTGTATCGATTTGATTTTCAGCGTGATACTGAATGGTGGACAAAGGCAATTCCTCTTGCTGTAAACTTCTGAAACCACCTACTGTGCCAAGTATGAAAGTATCAGGTCGTGCGGCACGTTTTGCGATGGCTACAGCTGCCTTATGAATGTCCTTTACTTTATGTTCCAAGCCAAAGCGTCTTAGCTTTTCAAAGTTAGCACCATACGTGTTGGTCTGGATAATATCGGCACCGGCCTCTATATAAGAACGATGTATAGACTCTACTTTTTCTGGATGTGTTAAGTTATAAGCTTCTGGACATGTATCTAAACCCTCTGAATAGAGAATTGTTCCCATTGCACCGTCAGCTACTAAAACGTTGTTCTGTAATTGATTCAATAATCGACTCATTGAAAGCCTCCTTTAATGCGTAGTTGAGGTCAGCAATTAATTCTTGAGGTTGTTCTAGACCTACGCTTAATCGGAATAAGCCAAAGGTAATGCCACGTTCATTTCGAACATCTTCAGGAACAGCAGCATGTGACATTGTGGCCGGATGAGATAATATCGTTTCTACACCCCCAAGACTTACTGAAACTAAGGGTAAAGTTAAAGCATCTACAAAGTCTTGTGTTTTCGTTTCATCTTTTAATCGGAATCCAATCACGGCACCACCGCTATTTGCCTGTGATAAGTGTAATGAACTGTTTCCTGGATAATATACTTCGGCAATTTCTTCTCTTTCTTTTAAAAATGCTACAAGTTTCTCCGCATTTGATGTTGATTGTTTAAACCGCACAGGTAATGTTTTTAAGTGTTTGGCTAATGTCCAACTATCATGCGCTGACAATGCAGTGCCCGTACCATTCTGTAAAAGATATAATGCATCAGCGACGTCTTTACGATTTGTAATGGCAGCGCCTGCGATAATATCGCTGTGGCCACCTAAAAATTTAGTAGCTGAATGAACCACAATATCAGCGCCAAGTGCAAGTGGTGATTGACCCAACGGTGTCATAAATGTGTTATCTACTGCTAAAAGTAAGTGATGACGTTTAGCAATCGCCGCTACTGCACGTATATCTGTAATTTTGAAACAAGGATTGGATGGTGTTTCAACGTAGATGAGTTTGGTATTCGGCTGAATCGCACGCTCAATTTCTTTAGGTTGTGTAGCATTAACAGTCGTAAATTGAATATCAAAGCGATTTAAAATTTGTTCTGTAAGTCTGAATGTACCACCGTATACATCATCAGGAAGAATGACGTGATCATTTGCTTTTAATGTTAGTAATACCGCTGAAATTGCTGCGATACCTGAGGCGTACGCAAATGCATATTGTCCTCCTTCAAGTTTCGCTAATTTCTCTTCAAGAAGTTGGCGGTTTGGATTGCCGCTTCTGGCATAATCAAATTTTGCATTGCCACCAAGCACCTTTTGATGAAATGTTGAAGAGTCATAAAGTGGTGGGTTTGCTGAATCGTAATCTACACCTCTGTGTTCATCAAAAATAACTTCGGTTTCTTTTGATAAGCTCATGAAATCACTCCTACTTTAGAATTCTCCAATGCTCGTAAAATATCTGACTCAATGTCGTTATAATCTTCAATACCAATGGATAAGCGTATAAGGTGTTCATCTATGCCACGTTTATCTTTTTCTTCATCCGGCATATCGACATGCGTTTGTGTGTATGGGAAAGTAATGAATGTTTCTGTTCCACCTAGACTTTCTGCGAAGATACAGATTTCTAAATTTTCCAAAAATTTAGCAACGCTAAAGTCTTTATTTAGACGTAAACTCAGCATGCCCGTTTTACCACTGTACAGCACTTCGTCTATAGCACTAGAAACTTTACATCGCTCGGCTAACTTTTTAGCGTTTGCCTCTGACCGTTCAATACGTAAATGTAATGTTTTTAAACCACGTTGTAATAAATAACTATCGATAGGAGACAATGTTGCTCCAATCATGTTATGCAATTGTCCAAGTTGCTCAGCTAATGATCCATCTTTAACAGTTACAACCCCAGCTAATACATCATTGTGACCGCCAATATATTTAGTTGCTGAATGGAGTACAATGTCTGCACCGTCTTCTAAAGGCGTTGATAAATAAGGTGTTAAAAACGTGTTGTCGATAATTGTTAATAGATTATGCTGTTGACTTAAGATGTAATAAGGGTCAACGTCAATTTCGATCATTTGTGGATTCGAAATAGGTTCTATGAAAAGTGCCTTTGTATTGGGCGTAATAGCGTTAACAACTTCTTCATAATTTAGGAAATCAACATATTTAAATTTGATACCATATTGTTTTTCATAAAAGTCAAATAATCTAAATGTACCACCATATAAGTCGAAAGCGACTAATATTTCATCACCTGGTTGAAACAAGTTACATATGAGTTGTACTGCAGCCATGCCACTTGAAGTGGCAAATGAAGCAATACCTCCTTCTAATTTCGCAAAGGATTCTTCAAATGCAGAACGTGTTGGATTCTTTGTTCTTGTATAATCATAGCCTGTTGACTGACCAAGGTGAGGATGTTGATATGCAGTAGACAAATAGATAGGGTTGGCTATTGCGCCAGTAATATCTTTAGTTAATGATATTTGTGCTAATTGAGTATCTTTCATGTCAAATCCTCCATTCAATTTTTTGTCCAATAAAAAAAGCTCCCGTCCTTTAAACCCGATATGCATCGGATGTAAAGGACGAAAGCCTGTTTCGCGGTACCACCTTTATTTATTACTTTATTGCTAAAGTAACCTCAAACAGTACGCCATTTTGTGAATAAAAGTGTACTGAGATAGTGGACGCTAATTTAATCGTTATGTGACACTTTAGGCGAATGAAAGGTTCACATTAAAAAACTCATTTAACTTGATTATAAGTAAATGAGTATTAACGATGATTAGCGACGTCTAGAATTCCAGTACGCCATTAAACAATAAATGTTAATACTGTATCGCTATAACGGGCGAACCCGTTGACACCTCGTATTGGCATCAACACTCAAAGGCCATTTTCAAACTTTCTTTCAATGTCTCTTCTCAGCTTTGGAGACTCTCTGTATTAGCAGTGTAAGTTCTACTTTCCTTATTACAGTGTGTAATTTGTGTTTTTTTAAGTTAATTCATAGCTTACAGACCTAAATTACATTTGTCAATAACTTTTCTGAAAATTAAAATTATAAAGGTAATTCAGAAAACGCTTAAAGTATTGATAATATAGCGATATTTCTACATAAAAAAATTTAATTTTTTCATTTCATTTGTCTAATTTACTTGTTAAACCTATTCTATATTTTTTAAAATAAATAAGTACTAAAAAATGCGTGCCATTGAATTTATAATGTAAAAATAAGTTGGTTTGCTGTGATTACAAAAGACGAGTTCTTAGATAATGATCCAAATACGATATTAATAATGGCTTAGAGGGGTGAAAATAGTGAGTCATAATCAAGATGAGCGATTGGCGATAAGTCAAAATGAACAAATTCAAAAAATTGATCTTTCTAAAATTAAAGCCAATCCATATCAACCTCGTAAAACATTTGACGATGATAGATTAAGTGATTTAGCAATGTCAATACAAACTCATGGTGTATTACAGCCCATTGTATTGCGTCAGACTGTACAGGGCTACTATATAGTTGTTGGCGAAAGACGATTTAGAGCATCTCAATTAGCAGGGTTAACCGAGATACCTGCCATTATTAAAGAATTGTCCGATTCTGACATGATGGAATTAGCAATTATCGAGAATTTACAAAGAGAAGATCTCAATGCCATTGAAGAAGCTGAAAGTTACCAGCGCCTCATGAATGATTTAGGATTAACACAACAAAAAGTAGCGGAACGACTAGGCAAATCACGACCATATATCGCAAATATGCTAAGATTGCTAAATTTACCCAAAGATATTTCGAATCAAGTCAAAGAAGGTGCGTTATCTAGTGCACATGGACGCACGTTGTTAGGCATTAAAGATGTCACTATGATGAAAAAGATAAGCCAACAAGCCATACGTGAAAATTGGAGTGTTAGATATCTTGAACAGGTTGTAAATGAATTACAAGACGGTGGGCAGTCTAAAAAAAGCAAAGCAACAACGCAAATAAAACCTATATTTATTCAAAAGCAAGAACGTCGACTAAAAGAAAAGTTTGGGTCTAAAGTAGACATTTCAACTAGCAAGAATATAGGTAAAATAACATTTGAATTCAAAACAGAAGAAGAATTTAAACGACTCATTCAAAAACTCAATGACGAAGTATGATACGTAATCAATCGTATTGATAGAGTGATACTCTATGAAAGAGTGAGTTAAGATGTGTTACATCTTAGGCTTTGCCAAGGAAATAAGTAATAAAATAAAGCTTAAGACGGATACATATTGCGCAATAAATGAGTATAATAATTTAATTATAGAAAAGTTGAATAGGGAGGTTACTATTACATGAATCAGGTCAAAAATGTATTGTCTTCATTATTTGAACCTTTAACTAAAATAGAAACATATGAAAATTTAGCTATTAAAATAGCACTAATTATCATATATATTATTGTTGCACTTATCGTCATAGCAATATTAAACAAAGTAATTGAACAAGCATTTAAAATTCAAAATCGCAGTAGCAAAGGTAATAAGAAACGTTCTCGAACGCTTATTTCGCTTGTGCAAAACGTAGTGAGCTACATTGTTTGGTTCATTGTGATTACTACTATCTTAAGTAAATTTGGAATTAGTGTTGAAGGTATCATCGCCAGTGCCGGTGTTGTCGGTTTAGCTGTTGGTTTCGGTGCTCAAACGATTGTTAAAGATATCATCACTGGTTTCTTTATTATATTTGAAAATCAATTTGATGTTGGGGACTATGTTAAAATCAATAGCGGTGGTACAACAGTAGCAGAAGGAACAGTAAAATCTATTGGCTTAAGATCAACACGAATTAACACAATCACTGGTGAATTAACGATTTTACCGAATGGTAGTATGGGAGAAATTACTAATTTCTCTATTACTAATGGTTTCTCTATAGTAGAAATTCCGGTATCTGTAGAAGAAAACTTAGACAAGGTAGAAAAGCGTCTAAATAAACTATTTACTGCAATGCGTAGCAAATATTACTTATTTATCACTGATCCAGTCGTAGAAGGTATTGATTCGTTGGATGAAACTAAAGTAACGTTTAGAATATCTGCTGAAACTATTCCAGGTGAAGGGGCATCCGGCTCAAGAATATTACGTAAAGAAATTCAAAGAGTATTTGTTCAAGAAGGTATTAAATTACCACAACCAATTTATATTAAAAATAATAATCAACAAGGCAAATCTTAATTATTATTGAGGGGTAATTTCATGACGTCAAATTATGGAATAAATGATATAGTAGAAATGAAAAAGCAACATGCATGTGGAACTAATCGATTTAAAATTATTCGTATGGGTGCTGATATTCGCATCAAATGTGAGAATTGTCAACGAAGTATTATGATTCCACGTCAAACGTTCAATAAAAAATTAAAGAAAATATTAGTATCAAATCAAGATACTGAAGGTTAGGAGAATGATTAATGGCTTTAACAGCAGGAATCGTAGGATTACCGAACGTAGGTAAATCTACATTATTTAATGCAATAACAAAAGCGGGAGCATTAGCCGCTAACTATCCATTCGCAACAATTGATCCAAACGTAGGTATCGTAGAGGTGCCAGATTCACGTTTAAATAAATTAACAGAAATGGTTAAACCTAAAAAAACTATTCCTACAACTTTTGAGTTTACTGATATTGCAGGTATTGTTAAAGGTGCTTCTAAAGGTGAAGGTTTAGGAAACAAATTCCTTTCACATATTCGTGAAGTAGATGCAATTTGCCAAGTTGTACGTGCATTTGATGATGAAAATGTAACGCACGTATCAGGACGCGTAAATCCTTTAGACGATATTGAAGTTATTAATATGGAATTAGTATTAGCAGACTTAGAATCAGTTGAAAAACGTTTGCCTCGAATTGAAAAAATGGCGCGTCAAAAAGATAAAACTGCTGAAATGGAAATGAGAATTCTATCTAGAATCAAAGAAGCACTTGAAAATGGCGATCCTGTACGTAGCTTAGACTTCAATGAAGAAGATCAAAGATACGTTAACCAAGCACAATTACTAACGTCTAAGAAAATGTTATATATTGCCAATGTTGGAGAAGACGAGATTGGTGATGAAGATAACGATAAAGTAAAAGCAATTCGAGAATATGCAGCGAAAGAAGATTCTGAAGTTATCGTTATTAGTGCAAAAATCGAAGAAGAAATCGCTACATTAGATGACGAAGATAGAGAAATGTTCTTAGAAGATTTAGGCATTGAAGAACCAGGACTAGACGTACTTATCAGAACAACATATGATTTATTAGGTTTATCAACATACTTTACTGCAGGTGTACAAGAAGTGCGTGCTTGGACGTTCAGACAAGGTATGACAGCACCACAATGTGCAGGTATTATTCACACTGACTTTGAACGTGGATTTATCCGTGCCGAAGTGACAAGTTATGATGACTATGTTGAGCATGGCGGCGAACAAGGTGCTAAAGAAGCGGGTAAACAACGTTTAGAAGGTAAAGAATATATTATGCAAGATGGCGATATCGTTCACTTTAGATTTAACGTTTAATAATCACATCCAATTATTATAGCGATATGCATAGTAAAAATTAAATATTTGATAAAAAAATAAAAAGCAATGTAAGTTTCGCTTGGCTTGAATGACAGGAGACTTACATTGCTTTTTTTATATTGTTTATTTCATTATATCTTAAAAGAACGGTATAACTTTACTTGCTTCAATAATATCTTTGGTGCTAAAAAACTGTTTACCTTCTCCAGTGTATGCAGGTTCAAGAATCATATTGGCTTTCGCACAATATAACCATTCTGGATTGATACCGCAATTTAAGACTTCTTGAAATTCTTGAAAATCTTTATTCCAATCTAAATCTAATTGCATGTTTTACACCTCGACTATATTATAGAACAAGTGTTCGTAAAAATAAAGTGTTATGTATAAATTTTTTAACTAGTAAACCAATCAGCAGTAACATTCGCATCTATGTAATTAGCATCAACGTTTTGGTTTAGTTCAGGGGCATAGTAACTATCTGTGTATTGCCATAAAACTTTCTCTCTATTAGGTTCTTGCTCTTGATAAGCTGCTAACCAATAACCATCATAGGCACTTACAGCATTCGGAACGTTGTTGGTCATAAAGTTCTCATAAGAATAAAATAATACTTTTTTATTCCCTGAAAGTTGTTTCATTTCATCAGCCCAAGCTTTTGTAGCAGTGTCAGCATCACCAGAAGTGATTGAATTTTGTTCAAAATCATTTACATAGAATGAAGCTTTAGGTGCACGACTATAAAGCGTTTGAGCTTCATTTCGAGCATCATCAGCATTTTCATACAGGCTATATGAATAGACGCCGAATTTCATATTATTTTTATCTAATAAAGCTGAATTATTCTCCAAACATTGATCAACATATTCAGAACCATATTGACCTCTGATAATGATGAAATCATAATCTTTTTTTAGTTGTTTAACTTGCGAATCCGTTAAGTTTCCTTGCCATTCTGAAATATCTAACACACGATCGCCATTTTGTGTTGTGATTGCTTTAGATTTTGTTGAAAAGGTTGAACGGTTACTAGTAGCGTTGCTTTGTTCATTGGGATGATTTTTTAGATATTTTTGATATCCATACCCCATCGTTCCTTTTTGGCTACCTTCAGTCTGTTCAGAAGCGTTTGCATTTAACGCACCTATAGAAGTCGCCATAATAGTTAAACATGCAATAGATGATGTTGTTTTCTTGAACATTTGAGCTCTCCTTTAGATATTTTATTTTTTAAAAATAATATTAATATGCAAAATGCAGTTGTGATGTTAGTACAAAAACTAATGATTCGCAACTTTATAATTGACACGACACATATGTTGAAAAATAAGATTATAAACAATGTAAATTAGCGGAACTGATGCTGAATAAAATATATTGTAAAAAGTAATACTCTGTGCTATAATTCTTGATTGTGAGTAATGAAAATTATTCCTTGCTTATCGTTAGTATTCGATAGGCCGCATAGACCACAAGGAGGTGCAAGTATAAAATGAGAACATATGAAATTATGTATGTCGTACGTCCAAACATTGAAGAAGATGCTAAAAAAGCAGTTGTTGAACGCTTCAACGGTATCTTAGCTTCAGAAGGATCAGAAGTTTTAGAAGAAAAAGACTGGGGTAAACGCCGTCTTGCTTATGAAATTGAAGATTTCAAAGAAGGTTTCTATAACATCGTACGCATTAAAACTGATAACAACAGAGCCACAGACGAATTCCAACGTTTAGCTAAAATCAGTGACGATATCATCCGTTATATCGTTATCCGTGAAGACCAAGATAAGTAATAAATTGATGGGGGCGTTTTAATGATAAACAGAGTTGTATTAGTAGGTCGTTTAACTAAAGATCCAGAATACAGAACCACTCCCTCAGGCGTAAGTGTAGCGACATTTACTCTAGCAGTTAATCGTACTTTCACGAATGCTCAAGGGGAACGCGAAGCTGACTTCATCAATGTTGTTGTATTTAGAAGACAAGCAGAGAATGTGAATAATTATTTATTCAAAGGTAGTCTAGCTGGCGTTGATGGTCGCATACAATCACGCAGTTATGAAAATCAAGAAGGTCGTCGTATCTTTGTTACTGAAGTTGTAGCAGATAGTGTTCAATTCCTTGAACCTAAAAATGCTCAAGGTGGCCAACGTAATCAAAGTAATAACAATGATTTCCAAGACTACGGTCAAGGATTTGGTGGTCAACAATCAGGACAAAATACGTCTTACAATAACAATAATTCATCAAATAATAAACAATCTGATAATCCATTTGCAAACGCAAACGGACCGATTGATATTAGTGATGATGACTTACCATTCTAATAACAAAATGAACGTATAAAAAAATATTCCAAAGGAGGTAATTAACCATGGCAGGTGGACCAAGAAGAGGCGGACGTCGTCGTAAAAAAGTATGCTATTTCACAGCAAATGGTATTACACACATTGACTATAAAGACACTGAATTATTAAAACGTTTTATCTCAGAACGCGGTAAAATTTTACCACGTCGTGTAACTGGTACTTCAGCTAAATATCAACGTATGTTGACTACAGCTATCAAACGTGCTCGTCATATGGCTTTATTACCATATGTTAAAGACGAAAACTAATATATAAGTATTGGTTAAACCCCGTAGGCTTAAGGCTTATGGGGTTACTTTTTTGCTTTGAATTTTAGGGAAAGGACAGAAAAAGGATATAATAATAATTTTACATTAAACACTAAGTTGTACTATATCAAGAAAATGAGTCTGGGACATAAACCCTAGAGAAATAGCCAG
>NZ_KV792277.1:0-1667 GCF_001808125.1 Staphylococcus sp. HMSC14D10
CGGCGTTTTTCAAGGTAGTTGTCGCGTCAACCGTCTAACTATGCTGCTTTTTTCTCAACGTTTTGCTCTCGATCCGGGTTTAACAGCACGGTGCCGATCGGTTCCCAGTTGCGTGTCTCCCTCGACCACCGCTCTGGCCTTTTCTCTCTGGCTTGCTCGTACAGCTCATGTCGCCTGGCCAGGATCTGATGGTCCAGCCCTCGATGCCGCTCAGTCGGTGTCACGAAACGTATCCGGCTGTGCCGATGATCATTGTTGTACCAACGCATGAAATCCCTCACCCAGAGGCGTGCCGCGTCAAGGCTGGCAAACCCGTCCTGCGGCCATTGCGGGCAGTATTTCAGTGTCCTGAACAGCGACTCCGAGTAAGGATTGTCGTTGCTGACACGCGGTCGCCCACGCGACGGGGTGATGCCCAGTTCATACATCTTGCTTAACAACGTCACCGATTTCATCGGCGCACCGTTGTCCGAGTGCAGCACCAGCGGCTCGTGCAAACACTGCTCGCCTATCACGCTGCGTTGCAGCAGGGCGGCGGCTTTCTCGCCGCTTTCCATCTCGTAAACTTCCCAGCCAACGGCCTTGCGGCTGTAAATATCCTCGATCAAATAGAGGTAATAATACTTGCCCCTTATCGGTGACGGCAGGTACGTAATGTCCCACGACCACACCTGATTCGGCGCTTTGGCTGCATGTGTCGTCGGTGCCGCATATCGTCTGGGACGCTGACTGCGCCCTCGACGCTGTTGTTGACCTGCGGCCCGCAAGACGCGATAAAACGTGGCCTCCGACGCCAGATAACACCCTTGATCGGCCAGCCGTGGCACGATCTGGCTGGGCGGCAGGTGAGCGTACTCAGGGCTGTTGCACAGTGTGATAATAGCTTGGCGCTCAACGTCGCTCAGTGCATTGGACGGAGTCGGCCGCGTGACCGTTGTGCGGGCATCAGCCTTGAAAACGTCTGTCTGCGTCCATCGCTGCAAGGTACGCAATGACAGGTCGATTTCCTGGCAGGCCCTTGCTTTTCGGGCTCCCTCTGCAACAGCGGTATTTAGCCAGTCAATCAGTAACAGGCGCTCAGGCAAGGACGTCAGTTGTCCTCGTCGACGGTCCCCCAGTAGTCGTTGAGCTTTTTTCGCAGCACCAACAACGCCGCGGTTTCAGCGAGCGCCTTGTCTTTGCGGCGCAGTTCGCGCTCAAGTTCCTGTATGCGTTTCTTGTCTTTGCGAGATTGCTCACGGTCTTCTTTTTGCTGGGTCTTTTCCGGCTTCTGGCCCGTGATGAACGAGTGTCGCCACGCGTTGATCTGCTCGGGATAAAGGCCTTTGCGGCGACAATACTCGCTCAGGTCGATCTCGGATAAACCGGCGGCTTCGAGCACAACAGCAAACCTGGCTTCGGCTGACCATTTTTCGGTCAGGGGAGTATTTTCAGACACTTCGTTTCCTTCATAACTGAGCTGCTTGCGCCAGTTGGACAAAGACATTTCACTGACCCCTTCGCGGCGGGAAACCTCGGCCATCGACAGGTTCAGCGGGGGGAGCAGCATCTTGAGTAATGCAGCTCTGCGTTCAGGCGAATAGTACGGCACGATCAGTCTCTTTCCGCCCCCGGTCATGCTTTTTTAGGAAAAACCGGAGAGGCGACAACTATCCTGACACCGGGGG
>NZ_KV792278.1:0-21491 GCF_001808125.1 Staphylococcus sp. HMSC14D10
TTTGGACTCATCAGTCCGATTTGACGTAGAGCCCTTAATTATAATTTGAATGATGAAGTATCAATTTTAACTCCAGGACCCATTGTTGTAGTTACAGCAACAGATTTGAAGTAAGTACCTTTAGCAGATGATGGTTTAGCTTTAGCTAATACATCTTGTAAAGTTTTGAAGTTTTCAACTAATTTTTCATCGCTGAATGAAACTTTACCGATTGAAGCATGTACAATACCTGCTTTTTCAGCACGGTATTCAACTTTACCAGCTTTGATTTCTTCAACAGCTTTTTTAACGTCCATAGTTACTGTACCAGTTTTAGGGTTTGGCATTAAACCTTTAGGTCCTAATACACGACCTAATTTACCTACTTCGCCCATCATGTCTGGTGTAGCTACTACTACGTCAAAGTCGAACCAACCTTGTTGGATTTTTTGTACGTACTCAGATTCACCTACGTAATCTGCGCCTGCTTCTTCTGCTTCAGTGATTTTGTCACCTTTAGCAAATACTAATACACGTTGTGATTTACCAGTTCCGTTTGGTAATACTACTGCACCACGGATTTGTTGGTCATTTTTACGTGTATCAATTCCTAAACGGAAAGCAACTTCAACTGATGCGTCAAAGTTAGCAATGCTTGTTTCTTTAGCTAAGCTGATTGCTTCTTCAACACTATAATGTTTAGTACGATCAACTTTATTAGCTGCTTCTTGATACTTTTTACCTTTTTTAGCCATTTATTGTTCCTCCTTTAGTGGTTTTAGCGGAATTTCCTCCCACGCTTACTTGTGCCTAACACAAGTTAAGAGCAGATAACAGATGAATGTCTAATGTTTGAGTAATCTTAAGAAAGATTACTAGTCACCCAGACTAATCATAGACAATATTGTCGTTGTCATTTCTGTTACCTGCTATCGTCTATCAGTTTATTTCAAAATTAAACTAACTTTGTATTCATTAATTATTGTACAGTGATACCCATACTACGAGCAGTACCTTCGATAATACGCATAGCTGCTTCTTCGTCTGCAGCGTTTAAGTCTTGCATTTTAGTTTGAGCAATTTCACGTACTTGATCTTTAGTTACTGTAGCAACTTTAGTTTTGTTAGGTTCACCAGAACCTTTTTCTACGCCAGCCGCTTTTTTAAGTAGTACTGGAGCCGGTGGAGTTTTAGTAATGAATGTAAATGAACGATCTTCATAAACACTGATTTCTACCGGAATGATTAAACCTGCTTGTTCTTGTGTACGTGCGTTGAATTCTTTACAGAATCCCATGATGTTCACACCTGCTTGACCTAATGCTGGACCAACTGGTGGTGCTGGGTTCGCTTTACCTGCAGGAATTTGTAATTTAACTACTTTTTCTACTTTTTTAGCCACGATGTGCACCTCCTTGATATCGTGATGTGGTCACAGGGCTCAGTTTTGCCCTCCCACTCATAAACATTTCGTGACGAAATGAGCGCTATAAAAACGCGACCACATTATTTTAACACTGAACCAACTTAAAAAGCAATAGTAAAATTTCATCTTTTTTGTTGTTCAATGTTTTTTAAATTTAATTGATTATAGTTTTTCTATTTGATCAAATTCAACTTCAACTGGTGTTTCTCTTCCAAACATATCAACTAATACTGTTAATTTAAATTTATCAGGTTCGATTTCTTGAACTTCTCCAACTTGATTAGCGAACGGTCCAAATTTAATACGAACTTGTTCTCCGACTTCTAATTCTACGTCGATTGTTTTTTCTTTAAGTCCCATTTGTTTTAAAATGAATCGCATTTCTTCAGGTAATAATGGGTTTGGTTTAGAACCTGCTCCAGCTGAACCAACGAATCCTGTAACACCAGGTGTGTTACGTACTACATACCAAGATTCATCAGTCATCACTAGTTCTACAAGTACATAACCAGGGAACGTTTTTTTTAGTTGTTTTTTAGCTTTACCATCTTTAACTTGTGTTTCTTCCTCTTCAGGTATGACAACTCTAAAAATTTGTTCTGTCATATTCATTGATTCTACTCTTTTTTCTAAATTCTTCTTAACTTTATTCTCATATCCAGAATACGTATGCACAGCATACCAACGCTTTGCGCCAACCTCTTCAGACATGTTGTCACTCCTTATTCTTATCTAAATAGTTCAATTAAATTCCCAATACCTATATCTAATACCCAGAAAAAGACCATAAAGAAGATTACTGTAGAAACTACAATTACAGTATATTTAAAAAGTTCTTCTTTTGTTGGCCAACTCGTTTTTTCCATTTCACTTTTAACGCCTTGGAAGAAACTGTCTTTTTCTTTGTTTGTGCCCTTATCTTTAGCCATCAAAATTACCTCCATACTCACAGTTAGTTAACCGTTAACTTTAATAGCAATACTTTCACTATTATTTAGACTCTTTATGAATCGTATGTGCATTACATCTCGAACAATATTTTTTTATTTCTAGTCTCGTTGCAGAAGTTTCTTTTTTCGGTACGTTATAATTTCTAGTACCACAAACATCACAAATTAAAGGTACTTTTTTCAAATCAGTTCACCTTTGCTCATTTTAATACCAGTATACTATACATAAACCTAACATTAAATGTCAAACAAGCGCCGATGTGTATGAGTTGATACAACTTAATAAAGACGCCTCAATAAATAGTACTTCATTTTCATTTTACAACGTTGAATACTATTGTAAACCACTTTATCTTTAATACCTAGCTGTTTTGCAATTTCACTAGGCGAATAATCAGACATTAGTAATTCAGCTACGCTTCGCTCGAATCGACTTAATACTGTTAAACTACTCGCTAGCAATTCTCGCTTCTCTTTTATCATAAAGATATCTTCAATATGTTTACTTGATTGATTCAATTTGTAATCAATAACATAGTCATTAATGATGCTTTCGTGCTTATCAGTCTCAATATATTTTCTTCTCCAAAAATCATTTCGCATCGATCGTACGATACAATTCAAATAGTGTTCGAAAGGAACATCTGTACTAAAATCAAATGTATGAAGTGCTAAATAAATCCTGATTAAAGTTTCTTGTACTAAATCTTCAATATCTTCATTTTTCATTCCATAACTTTTAAATTTTATAAAAAGTTTAGGTTGTATGTGGTTTACTATATCTATAAATAATCTCTCTTGTTCGTGACTACTACGACTATTTTGGAATGCTTTAAAGATCTTCTCTAGTTGTATAAATTGATGCGCCATAAACCTTACCTTTCAAATTAAGTTAGGCAAAGTTTATATGAAGTCATTTTCAAAAGACAAGTGGACGATTTTAATCTTTGTTATGATTTCCACGTCTAATCTTTTCAAATTCTGCTAATACATCATTTGATAACGAAATGCGAGTTCTCGGTTTACTTTCTGTGAAATCATCTAATGACTTACTCACTGTGATTTCATTTTCTCTTAAATCACGCCACATCTCTCTCGAAGATACACGATATGCGCCAGCACCAAATATTGCATGTTGCTCGCTCATATCACTGGTTACAACGGTAATATGTGTCGTGTGCTTGTTATATAAATTATAAACATAACGTTCTATATAGCTATCCGCAGTCTCTTTTTCTTTTGTAAATACTGTTTTTACACCATGATAAATGTATTCTCTTTCTATACCTGATTGTTCATACGCATCAAACACACATACAATTTCATCAGCTACAACAGCATTATAGTTTGCTATAGCATCTAATAATTGCTCTCGTGCTTCTTGCAAATTATCTTTTGCAATTTTACCGAGTTCAGGTGACTGTCCAATCATATTGTAGCCATCAATTATCAAATATTTATCTTTCATGCGTTATCTCCGATTTGATGACGTTTACGATATACTTCATACATCATTAAACTAGCAGCTACCGATGCATTGAGGCTATTAACATGTCCAACCATAGGTATTTTAATGTAAAAATCACATTTATCTTTCACTAATCTACTCATGCCTTGTCCTTCACTACCGATAACGATAGCTAATGGCATATCCACCGCCATTTCTCTATAGTCTGTTGCATTATCCGCTTCAGCACCTGCTACCCAGTAGCCATGTTCTTTTAATTCGTCAATTGTTTTTGCTAAATTCGTAACACGCATAACTGGAACATGTTGTATCGCACCTGTTGACGCTTTAGCAACTGTTTGCGTTAATGCTACTGAACGTCTTTTAGGAATAATAACACCATCAACACCGCTAGCATCTGCCGTTCTCAATATAGAGCCTAAGTTATGCGGATCTTCAAGGCCATCTAAAATCACTACAGTTGATAAACCTTCTTTATCCTTTTGAGATTGAATAAATTGATCGAAATCAGCATATTCATATGGTGCAATAAGTGCAGCAACACCTTGATGAGGTGCATTTGCTAAATTATCTAATTTGGATTTTGGAACTGTTTGCACAATCAATTTTTGCTCTTTAGCATTTTGTAAAATATCATTGATTTGTTGCTTTCTGATTCCCTCTTGTATCCAAATTTTATTAATTGTATGGCCAGAAACAATCGCTTCTTTAACAGCATGCCTACCGACAATAACGATATCTTCCACTGTTTTCACTACCTTTCATTGACTGTTTGAACAATCATATCAAGTAAATTTTCCAATCTTTCTTCTTGATGATCTAAATATAAATATCCAATGACTGCTTCTAAACCAGAACTTTTACGATAAGTTTGAATATCCGTATTTTTAGCCTTAGTGTGACTTTTAGCATTACGACCTCTTTTAACAATATCTAATTCTTCATCCGTGAACCAACCCATTTCAAATAATGTTTCTAAAGTTTGCGCCTGACTTTTCGCAGACACATAACTTTTCGAAACTTGATGCAATCGATTAGGCTTACTTTGTAATTTAAGAACGATATATTCTCGCACGTGCTGGTCCAACACTGCGTCACCCATGTAGGCTAGTGTTAACGGGTTTAACAATTTAATATCCATATTATCCACGTTTAAAGCGTACACCTTGTGGCGTATCCTCTAATATAATGTTTTGTTCTTTAAGCATGTCTCTTATTTCATCTGCACGTGCAAAGTCTTTATTTTTACGCGCTTCATTACGTTCTTCGATGAGCTTTTCAATATCTTCATCAAGTAACATATCTGATTTATTACCTTTTAGTGGAACTCCAAGTACATCACTAAATATCTGATAAACTTCTTTGAATCGAGAAATGACTTGAGTAGATGTATTGTTCTCTAAAACATATTTATTCGCAAGTTTAGATAAATCGTACCAAGCCGTAACAGCATTAGCAGTATTGAAATCATCATCCATTACTGTCTCAAATTGCTCTATAATAGCATCAATTTGTTCGATATATTTAGATTGGTCAACGATGTCTGTCGCGATTGTTTCACGTTCTTCTATTAATTGATAGCTATTACGAATGCGTTCTAAACCACTCTTAGCTGCATTAACAAGTTCTAGATTATAGTTAATAGGACTTCTATAATGTACGCTAATCATGAAGAATCGCAGTACGTCAGGATCTACTTCTTTTATGATGTCATGAACTAGTATAAAGTTACCTAACGATTTACTCATTTTCTCGTTATCTATATTTATAAAACCATTATGCATCCAGTAATTAGCAAATGGGGCATGATTATGCGCTTCTGATTGCGCAATTTCGTTTTCGTGATGAGGGAATTGTAAGTCAGAACCACCAGCATGAATATCAATTGTTTTGCCTAGTTCATGAAACGCCATTACTGAACATTCAATATGCCAACCTGGACGCCCTTCACCAAAAGGACTTTCCCAACTAATTTCACCTGGTTTTGCTTTTTTCCATAAAGTAAAGTCTAACGCATCTTCTTTTTGTTCCCCAGCTTCTATTCTTGCTCCTACCTTTAAATCATCTAATGACTGATGGCTTAATTTACCGTAACCTTCAAATTTGCGTGTTCTAAAGTAGACATCGCCGTCACTCTCATAGGCGTAACCTTCATCAACTAGCTCTTTAATAAAATCAATAATCTCATCCATATGATTCATTACACGTGGATTCGAAGTCGCTTTCTTAACGTTTAATGCACCAACATCTTCATAAAACGCTTTAATGTATCTATCTGCAATATCCGGTACACTCTCATTCAATTCCTTAGAACGATTTATTAATTTATCGTCTACATCTGTGAAGTTTGAAACATAAATCACTTCGTATCCTTTATATTCAAAATATCTACGTACAACATCATAATTTATGGCAGGGCGTGCATTACCAATGTGAATATAATTGTATACTGTCGGACCACAGACATACATTTTCACCTTACCTGGTTCGATAGGTTCAAATGTCTCTTTTTGACGCGTTAATGTATTATATAATGTAATCATCTTTAATCTCTCCGTTCTTCGCTTTTTCAAGTTGTTTTTCTAGTTGCTTAATTTGTTCATATAAAGGGTCAGGTAAATTACGGTGATCAAATGTTTTACCGATACGTTTACCCTCTTGTTTAACAATATGCCCCGGAATACCGACTACAGTCGTGTAACTTGGAACTGATTGTAATACCACTGAATTCGCACCAATATTCACATTCGAATCAATTTGAATATTACCTAACACTTTTGACCCAGCTGCGATTAATACATTATCGCCAATATCAGGGTGACGTTTTCCTTTTTCTTTGCCCGTACCACCCAGTGTTACACCTTGATAAATAGTCACATTATCACCAATTGTACAAGTCTCACCAATTACTACACCCATACCATGGTCTATAAATAAGCGCTTGCCAATTTTCGCGCCCGGATGTATTTCAATACCTGTAAAGAAACGTGATACTTGAGATATAATTCTCGCCAATACATAGCGTTTCTTATTATATAATTTATGTGCAATAAGGTGACTCCAAACTGCATGTAATCCAGCATATGTTGTAATAACCTCAAATGTTGTACGAGCTGCTGGGTCTTGTTCAAATACCATTTTCACATCGTCTCTCATTCTTTTTATCAAGACTGTCGCCCCCTCAGTTTTTTTAAAAGTTTAAAAATTTCCAAATTTAATAGCAAAATACTTAAATACATTCTAAATAAAATAATTAGCGCCCCTAACACTTAAGATGCTAGAGGCGCTACTGCACGGTTCCACTCTGTATTCTAGATAAATGCAAGCTAGTATGTCTATATAACTATAGGTTACTAGATTCACTTTATCATACTCATTTACTATATTTAGTTGATTATACAAAGGTGCATTCAACATCGTCTATGGCGTACTCACAGCATCCGTACACTCTCTGATATCATAGTCCAATATTTACTAATCCTTCGCCTTTAAATACTCATACCAAAATGGCTTCGCCATCTTTAACTTTATCATATTTGCTTTAATGTAAAATTTCAAGTGTTAGATATGTTAAATTAGCATCTCATTCGTGCAACTTGCCTGATGTCCTTTACACGAATTTTTTCAATCGTGAAAGTACTTTATCTTTACCTAATACTTCAATTGTATTAGGTAATTCAGGGCCGTGCATTTGACCAGTTACAGCAACACGAATAGGCATGAATAATTGTTTACCTTTAATACCTGTTTCCTTTTGTACTTCTTTAATTGTTTTCTTAATGTCAGCCGCTTCAAATGGTTCTAAAGCTTCTAATTTACCATATAAATGTGTCATCAATTCAGGAACTTGTTCTCCATTAATGACTTCTTGTTCTTCTTCTCCTAATTCAGGCATTTCATGGAAGAACATTTCAGATAAAGGTATAATTTCGCCAGCATAGCTCATTTCTTTTTGATATAGTGCCACTAATTTGCGACCCCATTCTTTATCATCTTCACTTGGAGATTCTGGTATTAAATTAGCTTTAATAAGATGAGGCAATGCAAGTTCAAATACAGTGTCAGTATCCTTTGTTTTCATATATTGGTTATTAACCCATGCTAATTTTTGTCTATCGAACATCGCTGGTGATTTAGAAAGACGTTTTTCATCAAAGATTTTAATAAATTCTTCTTTAGAAAAGATTTCTTCCTCTCCTTCTGGAGACCAACCTAATAATGTAATAAAGTTAAATAACGCTTCTGGCAAGTAACCTAAATCACGATATTGCTCAATAAATTGTAAAATTTGGCCATCACGTTTACTTAATTTTTTACGTTCTTCATTAACAATTAGCGACATATGACCAAAGCGTGGCGCTTCCCAACCAAATGCTTCATAAATCATAAGTTGTTTTGGTGTGTTAGAAACGTGATCGTCACCACGAATAACATCGGAAATTTCCATGTAATGATCATCGATAGCTACAGCAAAGTTATAGGTAGGGATGCCATCTTTTTTAACGATAACCCAATCACCTATATTGTTTGAATCGAATGAAATTTCACCTTTAACCATATCATTGAACGTATACGTTTGATCTTGAGGCACACGGAATCTAATTGATGGGCGACGACCTTCAGCTTCAAACTGTTGACGTTCTTCTTCAGTTAAATGTGCATGTTGACCACCGTAACGAGGCATTTCACCACGTGCGATTTGATCTTCACGTTCTTTTTCAAGCTCTTCTTCAGTCATGTAACATTTGTACGCTTTATCTTCGTCCAATAATTGTTGAATAAGTGGATTATAGATATCACCACGTTCTGATTGACGATAAGGTCCATAACCTTTGTCTTTATCGATTGATTCGTCCCAATCTAATCCTAACCATTTTAAGTTATCAAATTGAGATGACTCACCATCTTCAAGGTTACGTTTACTATCCGTATCTTCAATACGCACTACGAAATCACCATCATAATGCTTAGCAAATAAATAATTAAATAATGCAGTTCTTGCATTACCAATGTGTAAATATCCAGTTGGACTTGGCGCATATCTCACTCTAATACGTTCACTCATCGTATTCACTCCTATAAATATTAGTTATGTTTTAACTTCGAATTTATACGCTTTATCTAATACAGGCTACAAACTTTACACTCTAACCGAGTCGTTCTACGCCAGTAAGAAACATCTTCAAACCATTAGAAAAAAAGCTATTCTAAACTATCATTTTAGACATGTTCCCGAATAACTTTCCACTTTACATTACCCTTAGATAAAAGTTCGCATTTCTTCATTATTGTAGCACTAAATCAATACTTTGATAAGTCACTTGTTTACGCTATAGATAATCATTAATTCATACATCTACTTTATGTAAATATGTTCCATGCTTCGCTTCTTGAAAAGAGTCCCCTCCACATTTAGCGTTTCACATGAAACCTAATCACTTACAATAATTTAATTTTTTATAATTGAACGTATCTTCTTAATCTCTAAGTTTAAAGAACATATTTATCATTACTCTGAATCGTCTATTTTTTTAGCGAAAATAATACGCCCTGATGATGTTTGTAATAAACTGATGACTTCTAAATCTACATGTTTACCTACAAGTGATTTCGCATTGTCAACGACTACCATTGTGCCATCATCTAAATAGCCTACACCTTGACCAGGCTCTTTACCCATTTTAGTCAATAGAATATTAATGCGGTCACCTTGATGAACATTTGGTTTAATTGCTTCAGATAAGTCATTCACGTTTAAAGCTTTAATTCCTTGCACGTGACATACTTTATTTAAATTAAAATCGGTAGTAATCACATGCGCATGATAAGTCTGTGCTAACTTCACCAATAATTCATCTATATCACTGTGAGACTTTTGTGGATGTATCACGCGTGTAGGATACTCTAAGTCGTATAATTCATTTAATATATCCAAGCCACGTTGTCCTTTTTCACGTTTCACGCTATCATTCGCATCAGCTACAACTTGAAGTTCATTAATAACGCCTTGCGGAATAAGGATTTCACCATCTATAAAACCACATCGAATGACATCTAAAATACGTCCATCGATAATTGCACTTGTATCTAAAAGTTTAGGTACAGCACTAATATTACTTTTAGACATAGAGCGTGCCATATTTTCCGGCAAGAACATTAACATTTCGTCACGCTTTTTTAAACCAAATTGGAAACCTAAATAACATAGCAATAATGTAATAATAAGCGGTACTAGATGATTTAATATCGTATTTCCAATCATTTCTAGAATAAATGAAGCCATAACTGATATAAATAATCCAATGATAAGTCCAAGTGTTGCAAATAAAATTTCAACAGCACTGCGCTGCATAATCCAATGTTCAATGGCTTTAAAAGTCTTCGTAACTTTATTAATAAAGAAGCCAAAAATCAAGAAAAATACTACTATTCCAATTAAGCCATCTATATAATAGTTATGTAAAAATGGGTAACCATTAATATTAAAATCCTTAAGTATTTCAGGTATTAGTAAAATACCAAGTGCAGCACCTAGAATAATATATATTATGATTACAATTCCTTTTAATACGTTCATAAGTCTCACCTCTTTTTCACTATATTTACGATTTGAATGCATATTTTAAAGCGTCATGTACTGTAGACACTCCAACTACTTTAATGCCTTCAGGAAATTGCCATCCACCGATATTTGTCTGTGGAATAATAACACGTTCAAAGCCTAATTTAGCTGCTTCTTGAACACGTTGTTCAATTCGAGAAACACGTCTCACTTCACCGGTCAAACCTACTTCCCCAATATAACAATCAAGCCCATCTACTGCTTTATCTTTAAAACTTGAAGCTGTTGCTACTATAACACTTAAATCAACTGCCGGCTCTGTCAATCGTACGCCACCAGCTACTTTTATGTATGCATCTTGTTGTTGTAATAAATAGTTTTCTTTTTTCTCTAATACAGCCATTAATAAACTCAAACGATTATGATCTATACCTGTTGCCATACGTCTAGGGTTATTAAATGTTGTAGGCGTCACTAAGGCCTGAACTTCTATTAATAGAGGTCGTGTACCTTCCATAGTTGCTACAATCGTTGATCCCGGCACATTGGTAGAACGTTCCTCTAAGAACATTTCTGAAGGATTATGAACGCCTTTTAATCCGCTTTGTTTCATCTCAAAAATGCCCATTTCATTAGTAGAACCAAAACGGTTCTTAACCGCTCTCAAGATACGATAAGCATGATGCTCATCTCCCTCAAAGTACAGTACAGTATCAACCATATGTTCTAATAGACGCGGTCCTGCAATTTGACCTTCTTTTGTAACATGTCCGACGATAAATGTTGCAATATTCATTTGTTTAGCAATATTCATTAAACTCTGTGTACTTTCTCTAACTTGAGACACAGAACCAGGTGCCGAACTAATTTCAGGATGATATATTGTTTGAATGGAATCCACAACTAAAATATCAGGTTGTGCTTGTTGAACTGTTTGATGTATTACCTCTAAATCTGTTTCTGCTAACACATTTAAATTACTCGAATCTTCATCTAGTCGATCGGCACGTAATTTAGTTTGATTTAGTGATTCTTCACCTGTAATATACAGTACATTTAATTTTTGTGACAATGATGCACAAATTTGCAGCAATAACGTTGATTTACCGATACCAGGATCTCCACCTATTAACACTAAAGAGCCACTTACAATGCCACCACCTAAAACGCGGTTGAACTCTTTTGATTCTGTCTGAACTCTCGGTGTCACTTCATTCTTGATATCATTTAATTTCTGGACTTTTGCGCTAGACGTTGATGTCTTTACGCCGTGTTTAGGATTTGAAGCTTTTTCAACAATTTCCTCCATTTGATTCCATGACCCACAATTAGGACACTTTCCCATCCATTTTGGAGATTGATAGCCGCAAGCCATACACTCAAAAATTACTTTCTTTTTGGCCAAAATTGCACCCCCGATTTTTCTTTGAACAAATCTATTTTATATGTAACGTTGCACAATGACAAATGTAAACTTAAGCAAATTAGTATAAATTTGATTCTATTTATTTTAGTGATAATTAATACTTATAATGATTAAAATTGATTCATTGAAATCAAAAAATTAAAGCTGAGACATTCGAATATGATATGTCTCAGCTTATATTTAACATTAATTTTATTGTATTATGCTTCAGTTTCAGTTGCTTCGTTGCCTTCATCTGAAATACCATTATTTTTTTCATTGATATTATATTTAAATTCATCACCATCATGGTCGATGACAACTTCTTTACCTTCAATTTGGTTACCGTCTAAAATTAATTCACTCAAGTTATCTTCAACTGTTTTTTGAATAGCTCTGATTAATGGACGGGCACCGTATTCTGGATCATAGCCTTCTTCAGCAATTTTTTCTTTTGCTTTATCAGTTACAACAATATTAATATCTTGCTCAGATAGTCGTTGTGTTAGTTTATTAACCATCATTGTAACGATTTCTTTCAATTCATCTTTAGAAAGTTTGTGGAATACGATGATGTCGTCAACACGGTTTAAGAACTCTGGACGGAATGAATTTTTCAATTCTTTCATCATTGTCTTGCGAATTGTTTCATAGTCATGACCTTCAGAACTGCCACCGAAACCAGCAAAGCGTTGATCTTGTAATTCTTGTGCACCGACATTTGAAGTCATGATAATCACTGTATTTCGGAAATCAACTTGACGTCCTTTTGTATCAGTTAAATGACCATCATCTAGAACTTGCAATAGAATATTAAATACATCTGGATGCGCCTTTTCGATTTCATCAAATAAGATAACTGAGTATGGTTTACGTCTTACTTTCTCAGTTAATTGGCCACCTTCATCATGACCTACATAGCCTGGAGGCGCTCCAACTAAACGACTCACAGCATGTTTTTCCATAAACTCACTCATATCAACGCGAATCATTGCATCTTCTTCACCAAACATTGATTCTGCTAATGCTCTAGCTAATTCTGTTTTACCTACACCTGTTGGACCTAAGAAGATAAAACTACCGATTGGACGTTTAGGATCTTTCAATCCTGCACGAGCACGGCGTACCGCTTTACTAATAGAAGTTACAGCATCATTTTGGCCTATAACTCTATCATGTAACGTTTGTTCAAGATTTAATAATCGATCTGATTCAGTTTCATTAATTTTTGTAAGCGGGATACCTGTCCAACCTGCAATGACTTCACCAATATCTTCTTTTGATAGAGAAGTGGATTGATCGCCTTGAGTTGTTTTCCACTCATTTTTGGCATCTTCATATTGTTTTTCAAGTTTAGTTTGTTTATCACGTAAATTAGCAGCATTTTCGAATTCTTGAGCATGAACTGCTGCGTCTTTTTCATTTTTTACTTTTTCAATTTCTTGCTCAATTTCTTTCAAGTTGTTAGGTGTTGTATGACTTTTCAGTCTTACTTTTGAACTTGCTTCATCAATTAAATCAATCGCTTTATCGGGTAAGAAACGATCTGATACATAACGATCACTTAATTTAGCAGCCGCTTCAAGTGCTTCATCTGAAATATTGATGCGGTGATGCGCTTCATAACGATCACGTAATCCCTTTAAAATTGCAATTGTGTCTTCAACTGTTGGTTCATCAACTTGAATAGGTTGGAAACGACGTTCTAACGCTGCATCTTTCTCGATGTTTTTACGATATTCATCTAATGTTGTCGCACCGATACATTGTAATTCACCACGTGCTAATGCTGGTTTTAATATGTTTGACGCATCGATTGCGCCTTCAGCTCCACCAGCACCAACTAATGTGTGTAATTCATCAATGAATAAGATTACGTTACCAGCTTGATGAATTTCTTCCATTACCTTTTTCAAACGTTCTTCAAATTCACCACGATATTTAGTACCAGCTACAACTGTTCCCATATCAAGTGACATCACGCGTTTACCTTTAAGTGTCTCAGGTACTTCATTATTAACAATAGCTTGAGCAAGGCCTTCTGCAATTGCAGTTTTACCTACACCGGGTTCACCAATTAGTACAGGATTGTTTTTAGTACGACGACTTAACACTTCAATTACACGAGTAATTTCTTTATCTCTACCAACAACTGGATCTAACGTTCCATCTTTGGCAATGACAGTTAAATCACGTGCTAATCCATCTAATGTAGGGGTATTATTTGATTTATTTGCTGTAGCATTTTTATTGCTCATTTCAGGACTACCTAGTGCTTTGACGACTTGGGCACGCGCTTTTGTAATATTTAAATCAAGATTAGCAAATACGCGAGCAGCTACGCCTTCATTTTCACGAATTAAACCTAATAATATGTGTTCTGTACCTACAAAGTTATGGTGTAACTTTCTTGCTTCATCCATTGAAAGTTCAATTACTTTCTTAGCTCTTGGTGTATAATGCAATGTTCCTGTTTGATCTTGTCCGTGACCGATTAATTTTTCGACTTCTTCAATCACTTTATCTTCGGTAATATTAAAGCTTTCTAATACTTTAGCAGCAATACCTTCTGGTTCTTTCATTAAACCTAATAACAAATGTTCTGTACCTATATTAGAATGATTTAAACGTATCGCTTCTTCTTGTGCGTGTGCTAGGACACGTTGTGCACGTTCAGTTAATCTACCAAATAGCATATATTTTTGTACCTCCTATTGAGTATATTCTCTTAATATATTTGCTCTCTTTTCATTTACAGAGATTGTTTCATCTTCATCGTTATAGATAAACGCTGATTGAATACTTACCATTAGTTCATTAAATTTAAAATCACTCAATGTTAAATACCCTAAATCGATACCTAATTTCACTTCACTTAAACGATAAGAAGCTTCTTCCATTGAAATGATTCGACTATTTTGTAAAATACCCAATGACCGATAAATACGGTCTAGCGTTTCTAATTCATTGTATTGAGTTAAACGTTCACGAATTTGCATTTCTTCATTTATGATTTGTTGAACAACTTCAGTTAAATTATCTATGATTTCATCTTCAGTCTTACCAAGTGTTAATTGATTTGAGATTTGATAAATATGGCCATACACTTGCGAGCCTTCTCCATATATACCTCGAATTGTAAAACCGAAACGATTAATTGTCTGTGCAATACGATTCATACGTTTCATAATGGATAATCCTGGCAAGTGTAACATCACACTTGCTCGCATACCTGTACCAATATTTGTTGGACACGTAGTTAAATATCCTAAATGTTCATCATAACTAATGTCTAGTGATTGATCTAAAGTATCATCAATCTCACTAGCTTTGTTATATAAGTCGTGTAAAGATAAATCGGTGCCCATTGCTTGTATGCGTATATGATCTTCTTCATTAATCATAATACTTATTGATTCATCTTTATTCAATAACACTGCTGATGCGGGTTGTTTAATCAGTTCAGGACTAATTAAATGTTTTGCAACAAGTTTCATTTTGTTTTGTTGATCCATTGTATCCAAACGCATTAAATCTAAATCAGGCAATACATCTTGTACTTCATTTATAACTCTGAACCCATCTTGTTCTGATGGAAACATGAGTGGGTGAACGTGATTTTCTAAATTTCTAGCCAATCGAACTCTTGATGACATAACAATTGGAGATTCTTCAGTTTCCTTCATCCATTCACTGATATGTGCATTCATATCACTCATTGCGTTCCACCCCGCTCTCGTCTTTCAATGCTTTTATTTCGTCTCTAACGATAGCAGCCTCTTCAAAGTTTTGTTCATCTATTAGTACATTGAGATATTTTGTTTTTTCCTCAATTTGTTTCTTGATGGCAAGTTTCTTATGAGACGAACGAGGCGTTTTACCTACGTGTTCAAATTGTCCACCTTGAACGCGTCTTACTATATCTACGATGTCATCTTTGAAAGTGGCATAACAATTTGCACACCCGAATTTCCCTACATGCGCAATATCTTTTAATGTCATCTTACACGTTGGACATCGCTTCTCTTCTTGAAAAGCTACTTCATGGAAATTAATACCATGTTTCGTTGCCAAATGTTGCAATATTTGTTTGACGACAAATGCTTCTTCAATATCGTCTTGAAACTGAGAATGCGGGGATGGCGTTTCATTTTGTTGCCAAGGGTTTTCACCTTGAGCACATATAGAACATACCCATTTCTCAGAAGTGCCTTCTTTACTTTTTACTGTAAGTTTAACCTCTGCTTCATTTAAATGGCAGTTTTCGCAAAGCACACATAGACACCTCGCTTTTCTATTAATAAAAACTAATGATTGGTAACAAACGTTTTAAAATATTCGCTCTAATAATATCTCGAGCAACAACATCCATTTTCAAAGTCTCTCGATCAACTATAACTTGAATCATTCTTGCTTCTCTTTCACTAATGAGACCTTTATCTAGCAAACCATCTAAAATATAGTAAGCTTGTTGCTGGGAAATGGATGGCCCAATGATTTGCAACAGATGATTAATATACCCCGTTGCATCTTTATTTTCAATTTTGGTGATTCGGATATAACCTCCACCACCTCGTTTACTTTCTATTTCATAACCATGTTCGTTTGTGAATCTAGTTTTAATGACATAATTTAATTGAGAAGGTACACAGTCGAACCGTTGAGCAATATTTGCTCGTTGAATTTCTACCACGTCTTCATTACTTTCTTCGAATAACTTTTTAATGTATTGTTCTATGATGTCAGACATGTTGTGCATGATTTACCACCTCTTTTGACCTTCTTTGACTATATTATATGAGCATCTTTGACCTTTTTCAACCAATTTGTTTTTTAATTTTCTAAAATTATTGATGTTACATGTAAGAATTTATTGTATTATATTAGTTAAGTAAATTTAAAGGAGTAGAATTATGCATATTCTTATTGGGATTATAGGGATAATTTTCTTTTTGGCACTTGCATTTTTGTTTAGCTCTGACAGAAAAAATATCCGCTGGCAATATGTTGGTATTTTATTAGTTATCCAACTTGTGTTCGCGTTTATTTTATTGAAAACGACAGCAGGTATTACAGTTATTGGGGGCATTTCGGAAGGATTTAACTACTTATTACAAAAAGCTGCAGAAGGGGTTAACTTCGTGTTTGGCGGATTTAAGTTTGTAGATCCTAAAAACCCACCATTCTTCTTCAGTGTGTTACTACCAATTGTATTTATTTCAGCATTAATTGGTATCTTACAATATACTCGAATCTTACCATGGATTATTAATGTTTTAGGATTCTTAATTTCTAAAATTAATGGTATGGGACGTTTAGAATCATACAATGCAGTTGCTGCTGCAATCTTAGGTCAATCTGAAGTATTCATTTCATTGAAACAACAGTTACCTTACATACCTAAACAACGTTTGTACACATTAACAGCTTCAGCAATGTCTACAGTATCAGCGTCAATTATTGGTGCATACTTCACATTGATTGAACCTAAATATGTTGTTACAGCTGTTGTTTTAAACTTATTTGGTGGTTTCATTATTGCTTCAATCATTAACCCTTATAAAGTTAATGAAGAAGACGATAAACTATTAGTAGACGAAAGCGAAACTAAAAAACAGTCATTCTTCGAAATGTTAGGAGAATACATTTTAGATGGTTTCAAAGTTGCAGTAATCGTAGGCGCAATGTTAATTGGTTATATTGCAATCATCGCATTATTAAACGGTTTAGTAAGTGGTGCATTTAGCTTAGTATCAGGTGGCGCAATTAAATGGGACTTCCAAACATTAATCGGATTTGTCTTTGCACCATTAGCATTCTTAGCTGGTGTACCTTGGGAAGACGCTGTTAAATCAGGTTCCGTTATGGCAACTAAATTATTATCTAATGAATTTGTTGCAATGCAATCATTAGGTAACTTAAAAGATATATCTGAACATACAAAAGGTGTAACGTCTGTATTCTTAGTATCATTCGCAAACTTCAGTTCAATCGGTATTATCTCAGGTGCCATTAAATCACTTAACTCTGAAAAAGGTGATGTCGTAGCGCGCTTTGGACTTAAGTTATTATTTGGTGCAACATTAGTATCATTCATTTCAGCTGCAATTGCTGGTTTCTTTATCTAATATCGAAATTAAATAACCTAGAACTTCCAATTTATAAAGAAGTTCTAGGTTATTTTTTTGCAAATTGAAGACTTTTAAAACGTCCCTAAAATTGCCATTATTCATTTATTTAACCATATGATCAATAAAGTATTGCGTTACTCTGTAATCATCTGTTAATTCCGGATGGAATGATACGCCCAAATATTTGCCTTGCTTTACTGCTACAATCTTATCGCCAACTGTGCTTAATATTTCTACGCCCTCTTCAACACTAGCGATATGAGGTGCTCTAATAAATACACCTTCAATGTCTTCAGCAATACCTTTAATATCTAACTCTGCTTCAAAACTATCTACTTGTCGTCCAAATGAATTACGTTCAACAGTTATGTCTAATTTCTTCAAATAGCCAGTTTCACCTTCGACATCTTTCGCTAGTACGATAAGACCTGCACATGTGCCAAACATTGGTAAATCCGATTGTTGTAATTTTTCTTTAAATCCATATAAATCCATTAATCTTCGCAATGTAGTAGATTCGCCACCTGGAAGAATTAACCCATCTATCTCATCTAATTGTTCAACCTTTTTAACTGCAATACCTTCGTGACCACTAAGTTCAATATGACGGATGTGTTCACGTACGGCACCTTGCAATGCTAATACACCAATCTTCATATATTACCAACCACGCTCTTGCATACGTTCTTCTAATGAGATTTGATTAATATCTAAACCTTTCATTGCTGTGCCTAATTCTGAAGCTAATTTGCCAATAAGCTCATAATCTTGGTAATGCGTTGTAGCTTGAACAATTGCTTTAGCAAATTTCTCAGGATCTTCAGATTTGAAAATACCTGAACCAACAAATACACCATCAGCACCTAATTCCATCATTAAAGCAGCATCTTGAGGTGTAGCAACACCACCAGCTGCAAAGTTAACTACTGGTAAACGTCCGTGATCTTTGATTTGTTTTAAAACTTCATAAGGCGCACCAAGTTCTTTTGCATAAGTCATAATTTCATCGTCATTCATCACAACTAAGCGACTAACTTCTGAATTAACTTTTCTCATATGTCTAACTGCTTCTACAATGTTACCAGTACCAGGTTCACCTTTAGTACGTAACATTGCAGCACCTTCACCAATACGACGCGCAGCTTCACCTAAGTTACGACAACCACATACAAAAGGAACCGTGAATTGATCTTTTCTTAAATGATATTCTTCATCAGCAGGTGTTAACACTTCTGATTCATCAATATAATCTACGCCCATAGCTTCCAACACACGTGCTTCAGTAATATGACCAATACGTGCTTTCGCCATAACTGGAATTGATACAGCATTCATTACTTCTTCAACAATTTTAGGATTAGCGCTACGTGCTACCCCACCAACTGCTCTGATGTCAGATGGTACACGTTCTAAAGCCATAACCGCAACTGCGCCAGCTTCTTCTGCAATTTTAGCTTGTTCTGCATTAACAACGTCCATAATAACGCCGCCTTTTTGCATCTCAGCCATTCCTCGTTTAACTCGATCTGATCCTACGATTTTTGACATAAAATTAACCCCTTTTCCAATTTGATTAAATTCATTTTAAGTTATAAACTGATATTTAAAAAGGTACAATTTATTTATAAAATTAGGGGTCAGTTATTAAAATGAAAAAGCAAAAATTATATATATCACTTTATGAACAATTAAAAAACCAAATTATAGAAGGTCAATACCAAGCACAAGACAAATTTCCATCGAAACGCCAGTTAAGTGAACATTTATCTCTTAGTCATACAACGATTGAACACGCCTATCAACTCCTACTTGATGAAGGTTTTATATACTCTAAACCACGTTCTGGCTATTATGTTTCCGATATTCAGTCATTACCTGTCATCAATATTAATAATCAATTTATAGAAACCGAACCTAAGACACCTGAGAGTAAACAATACAAGTATGCTTTTAATTTAGCTGAAATTGATGCAGAATACTTCCCCCTCAACCTTTTCCGAAAGTATGCAAAAGAAGCCTTTGAAGATAATGAATTAGCACTTTTAGAAAAAGGTGATATCCAAGGAGAATTAAATTTACGTCAACAAATTGCCCATTATCTATTTAATAGTAGAGGGGTTTCGTGCCATCCCAATCAAATCGTCATTGGATCTTCTACAGAGCAGCTGTTAAACATGATTACAGATTTACTTAAAACATCATCTTTTATAATAGAAAAACCAAGTTATCCGCCCATAAAACATGTTTTAGATAAAAACAAGCATGATTATATACAGGCAACAGTTGAAAAAGATGGAATTAATATGATTGACATCATAAATTCTAATAACGATATTGTTTATATAACACCGTCACATCAGTTTCCTACAGGATATGTCATGAATTTAAAGAAACGAACACAGTTAATTAAATGGGCACATCAACAAAATAGCCGATATATAATTGAGGACGATTATGATTCAGAATTTAGATATTACGGTAAACCTATTCCAGCTTTACAAAGTTTAGATAAAAATGACAAAGTGATTTATATTAGTACATTTTCAAAGTCACTTTACCCGAGTTGCCGTATTGCTTATATTGTTTTACCTCAAAAATTATTACAATCTTATCTGTCAATGCCTTATAAAGAAAGCAACACAGTACCTGTGCATATCCAACAAATTATTGCTAACTTCATGTCATCTGGAAGTTTTGAGCGTCATTTAAATAAAATGAGAAAGATTTATAGAGAGAAACTAAATTATATATTAGAACGTTTGAAGCCACATGAAGATCAATTAAAAATCGAAGGTGCTTTAACAGGAATGCATTTTACTATAACTGTTGACAATGGACTTACAATGTCTCAATGCCTCCACAATGCTGAGAAACTGAAATTAAAATTGAACGTTTACAATTATGCGGAAGAAAATGAACTACTTCCAAAATTTATTATTGGATTTGGTGGTATTCCGAATCATAAACTTAAAGAGCACACCGACGTTTTAATAAAATCATTAACTGTATAGTAAAAAAAGCACGTCCATAAGTTAAAAACTTGTCGACGTGCCATCGTTTATATTAAGTAATAATTAGACATTAATAGTTTCTTAATACAGTTCAAGTGCTTTCTTCCAATTATAAGAAATCAATATGGCTACACTCATCACCAATAGTATAATCACAAGTTCAGATGCCATATAACCTTGTGACAGATGGACAGTAAATAAAGCTCCAAGCATAATTATGATAAAGCCGGCAGCTACATAATTAGCAAATAAACCAATGATCATTAAAATGCCTCCGATGAATTCAAATAATCCTAAAATAACACCGAAGAAGGCAGGGAAACCTAAATCAGACATCATTGCCATTGGCTCTTTAAAGCCACCAAATACTTTTTGAGCACCATGTATTGTAGATGTAATACCTAACCTAAGTCTTATTAATAATAAACCAATATTCTTAATTCATCGACTTCAAATGCTTGCTCTTCGTAAAGCTATAACACTTTGATTTGTTGATATCTTATTAAACCTTCGGTTTTGTTTTGGTGCATAAAAAAAGAGACCTTTCGGTCTCGATATC
>NZ_KV792279.1:0-15786 GCF_001808125.1 Staphylococcus sp. HMSC14D10
ATGTGTCGGCAGTTCGACTCTGTCCTGAACCATTCAATCATTTTGGCGGTTGTGGCGAAGTGGTTAACGCATCGGATTGTGGTTCCGACATTCGAGGGTTCGATTCCCTTCAACCGCCCCATAATCGTTTACTACGCGGGTGTAGTTTAATGGCAAAACCTCAGCCTTCCAAGCTGATGTTGTGGGTTCGATTCCCATCACCCGCTCCATCATATTATTCCGCAGTAGCTCAGTGGTAGAGCTATCGGCTGTTAACCGATCGGTCGTAGGTTCGAATCCTACCTGCGGAGCCATGGCTCCTTGGTCAAGCGGTTAAGACACCGCCCTTTCACGGCGGTAACACGGGTTCGAGTCCCGTAGGAGTCATACAAACAGAAGTGAAATATCGCTTCTGTTTTTTTATGTAATTTAGTTATTAATATTGAGGAGAACTGTCCGAGTCTGGCCGAAGGAGCACGCCTGGAAAGTGTGTAAGCGCCATAAGCGCTTCAAGGGTTCGAATCCCTTGTTCTCCATAATAAAAGCTTATCACAATATGTTTTAGAGTGAGCAAGTGTCAAAGAAGTGCCTAGAAAGTAAAATTTCTGGCACGTTGACCTTGATTTTTTTATTGTTGAAATTGTGATGAAAAGCAACTTTTTAATGAAGTGCGTGGGTAAAACTAAATTTTAGAATTAATAATAAAAAATATCTTTTAATATTATATTAAGCTCAACATAGTGCGTTGAGTTTATAAACGAAATACATTGAATTTCGAGGGTTTAAAATGAAAATTTCAAAACAAGCAGAAAAAGGAGCTAGTGTAGTGGATACGCTAGCTCTTTTCTCATATCATATTAATATTTAAGAGTATTAAAAACATAGATAAACGGAATAAACAAGTTCAGTTTTTAATCATGTTGGTGACATTCAACTATTAGATTATGGATTGAGATAAGAAAATTTAAGAATAATAAGATTTTAATATTTAAATTATTATATAAATATATTATAATACTTATATATCAACAACAATGCGTGGAACTTATAAAACGAAATACATTGAAATCAGTAGCCAGCCTGCTATGAGGCTAGGCAATAATTGAATATCATAGCTTATTTGAGTTTAAAGTGGTAATCATCACTTTAAACTCTTTTTTAATTTAAAAAATAAAGCTAATTCATTGTTTAATGATTGAAATTTTCCAAAATGTCAATTTGTAATAAGCTAATATCACTGAAATATGTTGCTTCTTAAACACAACCAATGCTAACTAACTAAATTATCGTTATAATTATAATGTATTTATATGGAGGAATGAACAGTGGATTTTTGGTTAAAAGAGCAAAGTATTAAAAATAGAGATAAGATAGCAGTTACAGATGGAAATCATTCTATAACTTTTAAGGAATTGTATGATAAAGCATTTTCAATATCAGAACAAATTCTTTCTTTAAATAATAATAGAGTAGGATTGTATATTAAAAACGATATTGCGTCTATCACACTGATTAACGCTTGTTGGTTAGCTAATGTTGAAATAGCAATGCTAAACACGCGATTAACAGAAACTGAAATGATAAATCAAATGAATTCCATCAATGTATCAACAATATTAACGACGCAACCATTTCACTTGTCGGATTTTAATGTAATACATATATCTGAAATAGAACAATATTCAAAACGTATCAATAATCAAACATGTAATTATGATCGAATTGCTTCAATTATGTTTACATCTGGAACGACAGGTCCTCAAAAAGCAGTACCACAAACCTTTAAAAATCATTATGCAAGTGCAATTGGGTGCAAAGAAAGTTTAGGATATGATGAAACCACTAAATGGTTATCTGTTTTACCGATATATCATATTTCAGGTCTTAGTGTTTTATTACGTTCTATAATTGAGGGCTTTACGGTACGTATATTGGAAAAATATAATACACAAACGATGTTATCGATCATTAAGGAAGAAGGACCTACCCATATATCACTAGTCCCACAAACGCTTAAATGGCTTATGGATGCAGGATTAAACCAACCGTTCTCAATTGAGAAAATATTACTTGGAGGTGCCAAATTATCAACTACATTAATTGATGAAGCCCTAAATTATCAGTTACCGATATACAATTCATTTGGAATGACAGAAACGTGTTCTCAATTTCTAACTGCTACACCCGAGATGCTTGCACAACGGTATGATACTGTCGGCAAACCAAGTGAAAATGTTAATGTACGTATTAAACATCCAAATAGTGAAGGTCATGGCGAACTTCTCATAAAAGGGAATAATGTAATGAACGGTTATTTATATCCAGCAGGGTTGAGCGATACTTTTGAGGATGGATACTTTAAGACTGGTGATATAGCAGAAATTGATGAGGAAGGATTTGTGATGGTTTATGATCGTCGCAAAGATTTGATCATAAGTGGTGGGGAAAATATTTATCCATATGAGATTGAATCAATTGCTAAAACACATTCAGATATTAATGACGCTGTATGTGTAGCGCAAGAGGATGAGACATGGGGTCAAATACCAGTACTATATTATGTTTCAGATGATACAATTCCAGAAATAGAATTAACTAAATATTTGAAAACGTATTTGGCAAAATATAAAGTACCCAAAGCCTTTCATCAGGTTGAAAGTTTACCGTACACTTCTACAGGTAAATTACAACGCAACAAAATGATTAATAAAGGACAATAATATGAGGATTAAAGCAGTAAATTTTTATCTTTACAATCATGAATTTAGAGATCCAATTGTAACTCCCAAAGTTAAATTGACATACCGAAAAGCACTTATTGTTGAAATTTTAAGTGAAGATGATCAATCTTTTTTTGGAGAGTGCAATGCATTTGAAACAAATTGGTACAACGAAGAAACAATTGAAACTGTACAAGAAATACTTTCACAATGGTCAGAAAGTATTGTTAAAAAGTCTGTTCATAAATATGAAGATTGGAAACCATATTTAGATATACTTGACAATTATCCCACAGCGAGAAGTACTGTAGTTATGGCGATTTATCAGATGTATCATGATTTACCGAAGTTTAAAGTAGCGTATGGTGCAACGATAAGTGGCATAAGTGCACAACAACTTGAGTATTTAAAACAAACTCAACCCAAACGTATAAAGTTGAAATGGACAGGTCAACTGAATGATGACATCTCACTTTTAGATGACATATTGCCTTATGATTTTGAATTAGCATTAGATGCTAATGAGTCACTAGATGTTTCTGATTTTCAAAAATTAGAATCTATAAATGACCAAAATATATTTTATATAGAAGAACCATTTAAATCGCTTTCTTCAACTTTACACATTGATCATACACAATACCCTGCAATTGCACTCGATGAAAAAGCTACTGATATCAATAGTATTATCTCAATTGTTAACCAATTCCCGGTTAAAGTAGTGATTGTTAAACCATTTAGAGTTGGTGGTCTTGATAGAGTACAATCATTGATTCGTGAATTGAAATCAATTGATATTAAAGTGGTTATAGGTGGAATGTACGAATATGGACTAAGTCGTTACTTTACTGCATTATTAGCTCGAGAAGGTGATTATCCTGGGGATGTAACTCCAGATGGTTATTATTTTACTGACGATTTCACGCAAGGTGTCGGTAAATTAAAAGAGGGGATGATTTCATTTTCCCCCCCTCAAATCGATAAATCAAAATTACTTAAATTAAATTAGTGTCTATGTTTATCCTTTTTTAAAGGAACTGGATCAAATCCACCTTTATGTAGTGGATGACATTTAAGAATGCGACGTATTCCCATGTAGCCGCCTTTGAGTGGGCCGTAAACTTCAATCGCTTCTCGTGTATATTCTGAACACGTAGGATAAAATCGGCATGTGGGTGGTGTCATAGGTGAAATATAGCGTTGATATATATGGATTATTCCAAGAAATAATTTTTTTAACATTATAGACCTCCAACAAGTAATACGATTATAAATAAGTTTAACATATTGAAGGGAGTAGTATGGAACATGGAGTTTCTAGATAAAGATAATAGACGTGTCACAATGTGTTACAAAACGAACAACGACCATCCAGATGGTAATCATGTTTTAGCTATTCCGTTATATCAGAGTCAGTTACTATTTACCCATCATAAATTACGTGGCATCGAGTTCCCGGGTGGTAAGGTTGAAAAAGGAGAAGAAAGCTTACAAGCTATCAAGAGAGAGCTTTTTGAAGAAACAGGAGGCATACCTGAAACGATAGATTATATTGCTCAATATCAGGTTCATACATTCGATAACTCAATTTTCAAAAAAGATGTATATATCGTGAAGGTTAAATCATTTAAAGAGAAAAGTGATTATTTAGAAACGAGAGGGCCATTATTATTTGATAATATTAATTCTATTCCATTAGATAAACAAAGTTATTTAATACAAGATAATGCAATTCTTAAATGTGTTGAGAGGATGATAGAACTTGGATATTATCGCGACTAAGAAAATGCCTATAGCATCAAGAACACACCAATTCGATGAAATTACTTATAAAGTTGATGGCTTAAAAGTAAAAGCATTACAGATGTGTCCTTTAACGAAGACAGTAAAAAGAATCGTAGTATATTTGCGAGGAGGTAAGGGACAAGTCGGACGTGTACGTGCAGCAAGACTAATGCAGTTTGCAAATGATAATACCTTAGTTGTAGGTCCTTATTATAGAGGAAGTAATGGAAGTGAAGGTAGAGATGAGTTTGCTAACGCTGATTTAAAAGATGTTACCTATCTCATAAAGATACTTAAACAACGATTTCCTAATGCATATATACACATGATTGGTTTTTCAAGAGGTGGAATACAAGGACTACTTACATATCAAGATTACCCAGTCGATAGTTACATCATCTGGGGTGGTGTATCAAGTATGCACTTGATGTATGAAGAACGTACTGATTTAAGAGGGATGTTGCGTCGAATGGTAGGACATCCTTCCAAAAATAAAGAATCTTATGACCAAAGAGATGCAATAAAACTTATTGATTCTAATAGTCCACCAATTTTAATCGTTCATGGTGGCAAGGATAAACAAGTAGGTATTCATCATGCCAATTACTTGGAAGAACAATTGAAATTAAAAGGTGTTGTTCATGATACATTTTATCAACTTGATGAAGGGCATGTACCTAGACCACAAGCAATGAAATTAGCGCTCGATTATGTGCATCAATGGATGACGAAATGTGAAGAAATATAATAAGACAACGTATAAGGTTTCAGTACAGTATGCCTTATACATTGTCTTTTTAATAAATATTTAATTATTTGTTAAAGCCACCAGTGTTAGCAATTTCTTCAATTTCTGGACCGAATTTCTTGAAGTTTTCTTCAAAACGTTTGATTAAGTCATCCGCTTGAGCGCGATATTTATCAGAATCACTCCAAGCATTAATTGGATTCAGTATTGTTTTTGGAACATTTTCCATTTCAGTAGGAATACTTAAACCAAATTTCTCATCTTTTGTGAACTCTGCATTTTTCAATTTACCTTTAATTGCTTGATCTACCATATAACGAGTGTAATGTAGACTAATACGTCTACCTACGCCGTATTTACCACCAGTCCAGCCAGTGTTAACTAAATATACATCAACCTCATGTTTATCTATTAGCTCACCTAATAAATCTGCATATTTAATAGGATTAAGTGGTAAGAAAGGTGCACCAAAACAAGTTGAGAATGATGGTTCTGGTTCAGTAACGCCACGCTCAGTTCCAGCTAATTTAGAAGTGAAACCACTTAAGAAATGGTACATCGCTTGAGATTTAGTTAATTTAGCAATAGGTGGAAGTACACCAAATGCGTCAGCAGTTAAGAAAATTATTGTATTAGGATGTGCTGCTTTAGATGGTAATACAATATTATCAATGTGATGAATTGGATAAGCAGCACGTGTATTTTCAGTATATGAATTATCATCGAAATCAACAACACCACGCTCGTTAACCACAGTATTCTCTAATATAGTACCGTATTGAATCGCGTTATAAATTTGAGGTTCTTTTTCTTTAGAAAGGTTGATTGCTTTTGCGTAACAACCACCTTCAATATTGAAAATACCATTTTTATTCCAACCGTGTTCATCATCACCAATCAATTTTCTATCAGGTGCTGCTGATAAAGTTGTTTTACCTGTACCTGATAACCCGAAGAATAAGGCTACGTCTCCTTTATCTCCAACATTCGCAGAACAATGCATACTCATAATATCTTGCATTGGAAGCAAATAGTTCATTACTGAGAAGATACCTTTTTTCATCTCACCAGCATACTCTGTACCACCAATTAAAATGGTTTTATGTTTGAATGAAATGATAACAAAAGTTTCAGATTTAGTTCCATCAACTTCAGGATCAGCTTTAAAGTGAGGTGCTGAAACAATTGTGAAGTTAGGTTTTATATTACTAGCTTCTTCTTTAGAATCTGGGCGGATAAACATGTTTTGAGCAAAAAGGTTGTGCCATGCAAGTTCATTGATAACTGTAAGTTTCAATTGTGTGTCTTTGTCACTACCTGCATAACCATTAAAAACGTAAAGTTCGTCTTTTTTATCAAGATAGTCTAAAACTTTAGAGTAGAGATTTAAGAAAGTTTCTTCATCGATAGGTTGGTTGATATCTCCCCAATGAATATTATCTTTATAAGAAGGTTCTGTAACAATGAATTTATCTTTAGGTGAACGTCCAGTGTATTTACCTGTGCTCGCATTGATAGCACCAAGTTCAGTTAATTCTCCTTCACTATTATCCATAATTTTGTAATAAAGTTGAGTTGTTGAAAGTTGAAAAAGAGAGCTTTCTTTTTCCAATAATTTTTTAATTTTAGGTGTTTCGCCGTATGTATCTACTGACATACCCAATCCCTCCAGCGTGTGTTATAGAAATTCAATATTGTAAGCCTTTACATGAAAATAGTATAACATAATGCCGTAATTATTCCACCTGGAAAAGACAAAAAACATGTAAAAACAAAATTGACATTAATAAATGAATTAGGTAGTATAGTTCTTAACGGATTCTCTTATCCTGAGTGGTGGAGGGACATGGACCCAATGAAACCCAGCAACCTCTTTTTTAAAAGAAAGGTGCCAAACCGTTTGCAGACATATATTCGTCTGAACGATAAGAGCGAATGGACGTTTAAGAGCCTTCTCTCTGTCTTGAATAGTGAAGAAGGCTCTTTTATTTTTGAGCTCACATTTAATAGAGAATTTTCGTAAATATAGTTATAAAAGGAGCAAATCATGACTTACAATAAACGTTTATTTACTTCAGAATCAGTGACAGAAGGACATCCAGATAAGATTGCTGACCAAGTATCTGATGCCATTTTAGATGAAATCTTAAAAGATGACCCTAATGCACGTGTTGCTTGTGAAACTACTGTAACAACTGGAATGGCTCTAATTTCAGGTGAAATATCTACATCAACCTATGTAGATATCCCTAAAGTTGTAAGGGAAACAATTAAAGGTATTGGCTATACTCGTGCTAAATATGGCTATGATTACCAAACTATGGCAGTTTTAACTGCAATCGATGAGCAGTCACCTGATATTGCACAAGGTGTTGACAAAGCACTTGAATACAGAAATGATATTTCAGAAGAAGAGATTGAAGCTACTGGTGCCGGTGACCAAGGTTTAATGTTCGGATATGCTACAAATGAAACAGAAACATATATGCCTTTACCTATCTTTTTATCTCATCAATTAGCTAAACGTTTATCTGATGTACGTAAAGATGGAATTTTAGACTATTTAAGACCGGATGGTAAAGTTCAAGTAACAGTTGAATACGACGAATCAGATAAACCTAAGCGTATTGACACGATTGTAGTATCATCTCAACATGCGGATGACATTGAATTAGAACAAATTCAAAGTGACATTAAAGAACATGTCATATACCCAACAGTTCCTGAAGGATTAATTGATAATGAAACGAAATTCTTTATCAATCCTACTGGAAGATTTGTTATCGGTGGACCTCAAGGTGATGCTGGATTAACAGGTCGTAAAATCATTGTTGATACTTATGGTGGTTATGCACGTCATGGAGGAGGTTGCTTTAGTGGTAAAGACCCAACTAAAGTAGACCGATCAGCAGCTTATGCGGCAAGATATGTAGCTAAAAATATTGTTGCTGCAGGACTAGCAGACCAATGTGAAGTACAACTTGCTTATGCTATTGGCGTGGCTGAACCAGTTTCAATTTCAATTGATACATTTAAAACGGGCAAAGTTTCTGAAGCTCAACTTGTTGAAGCTGTTAGAGCTAACTTTGATTTACGTCCAGCAGGTATCATTAAAATGTTAGATTTAAAGCATCCTATATACAAACAAACTGCTGCTTATGGTCACTTTGGTAGAACAGATGTATTGTTACCATGGGAGAAATTAGATAAAGTCAATGTATTAAAAGATGCTGTTCAAGCTTAATAAACGCTTTAAATAATATAAAGAAATTGTCGAAATTATAGATAGTTTCCATTATAATTAGATTTACTGATAGATTAAAGGAGCGTTGATTTAATGAATTCATTTGGACCAATCGAAATTGGTTTAATCGTAGCAATTGTAGTTGCAATTATCTGTTTAATATTATTCTTAGTTACACTTAAAAGTAAAAACAATATTAAACAGAAAACAAAAGAAGAATACGACTTAAAAGAAAAGCAAATGAAAGCGTCACATGACGAAGCCCTAGAGAAAGAACGCATACAAAATAAAAAGCAAGTTACTAAACAAAAAGAAGATTTTGATGCAACTGTAAGCGGTAAAGATCGTGAAATTGATGCATTGAAACTATTCTCAAAAAACAAAAGTGAATATGTTACGGATATGCGCTTAATTGGAATTAGAGATCGTTTAGTGAAAGAAAAACGTATTAGACCTGAAGATATGCATATTATGGCAAACATCTTCTTACCAAGTAATGAATTCAATGATATTGAACGCATTAGTCACCTTGTACTTACGCGTACAGGCCTATATATTATAGATTCTCAACTATTAAAAGGGCATGTTTATCAAGGTATAAGTGGTAAGCAATTTAACGAATTGCCTATGATGGAACAAGTATTTAGTACTTTGGATTTAGATGCTAAGTTACCTCAAACACTAGTACTCGATCAAAATGAAGATAAATCTTCATTGTCATTTGTTAATTACTCAGAACAACTTACTTCAATTGAAAAGTTAGCGTCAGACTTGCAAACACAATTAGGGGCTAAATATACGCCAACTGCGATTTTATATTTTAATCCTAAACACGATGGAGACGTAACGATTTCAAATTATGCACAAAGTTCAAGTGTTAAAGTTCTAGTGGGACCTGATCAATTAGATGAGTTCTTTAATAAATTTGTATTCCATGGTCGTATTCAATATAACGTAGATGAATTACAAAATGTTATGGATAAAATTGAATCATTTAATTAGTATTAATCCGAGATATGGTTATATCTCGGATTTTTTAATTTTGAGGAGAAGCTTATTAAAATAATAAACTAATATTAAAGTTTTCAATAATGACAATTATGGGAATAGAGTAGTAATTATTAAAATATAAAGAAAAGAGGTTTCTTTTATGGAAACAATTGAATTTTATAATGGTCACACAATGCCTAAAGTTGGAATTGGTACCTTTAGAGTAGAAAATAACGATGAATGTAAGGAGGCAGTTAAACATGCAATTGTCTCAGGTTATCGTAGTATTGATACAGCTAAAGTATATGGTAATGAAGAACAAGTTGGTTTAGGAATTAAAGAAGGTCTAGAAGCTACTGGGTTAGAACGTAAAGATTTATTCATTACATCAAAACTATATTTTGAAGATTTTGGGCGCGAAAATGTTGCAAATGCTTATGAAACAAGTATCAATAAATTAGGACTAGATTATTTAGATTTATATCTTGTTCATTGGCCTGGTACTAATGAAGCAATAATGATTGATACATGGAAAGGTATGGAAGATTTATATAAAGATAATAAGGTTAAAAATATTGGTGTAAGTAACTTCAATGCAGAACACTTTGAAGCATTATTAGCTCAAGTTTCTATTAAGCCAGTCATCAACCAAGTAGAATTTCACCCATATTTTACTCAAAATAAACTACGTAAATATTTAGAAGTACAAAATATCCATATGGAGTCATGGTCACCATTTATGAATGCCCAAATCTTAGGTGATGAAACACTTAATCAAATTGGCAAAGAAGTTAATAAATCGGCAGCACAAGTCGTCATTCGTTGGAACATGCAACATGGTGTCATCGTTATTCCTAAATCAGTTACACCTCAAAGAATAGAGGAAAATATTAATGTTTTTGATTTCGAACTAACAGATGAACAAATGGAACGAATTGATTCTCTAAACAAAGATCAGCGCATTGGTCCTGATCCAGCAACATTTGAGGGACATTAATAAAAATATAAAAATACACTTCATAGTTGCAAGATTTAATCTTAAAACTATGAAGTGTATTTATTTATATCGAATAACCAATAAAGCAAGAGATAAACCCTATTACAAATTGTAAAATAGAATAACTAAAAAATTGAACAGGTTTAAAACTTGGCGAAATAAATTGGACGATTTCATAAGACAGAGTTGAAAAGGTTGTTAATCCTCCAAGAACGCCAGTTATAAAAAACAGTGAAAATAATTGATAATCTTGAGCTATCCCATACACGAAGCCAATTAAGAAACTACCAACGAGATTGACTATTAAAGTTGCAATCGGTATAGGTGACGTTATTTTACTTTTAAAGACATCTGTTAACCAAGCTCTGATAACAGCACCAATGCCACCACCTACCATAATAAGTAGTATATGTATCATGCAGGTTGCCCCCCTAATTTAACACCTAACCAGCAGAAAAGAATGCCTCCTATATAACTGGTTAAGCCATAGATAAAGAGCAAAGCGATACTATTATTTTGTGACATTGTAACTAACTCAAATTGGAAGGTTGAAAAGGTGGTTAAAGCACCTAGTAGTCCCGTTGTGACACCTTTTTTAATTAGTGGGTTGTTTTTAAAAAATTGAATGGATAACGAAGATAAATATCCCATTGAAAATGCACCCACAATATTCGCAATTAATGTACCGAGTGGTAATCCAGAATCGGCATTAAGAGTTGATAAGACATATCTTAGTAATGCCCCAAATAAGCCCCCAATAAACACAAATAAATATTGCATTTTGTCACACCTATTCATTATTTTTATTACGTTAAACAGTAATCGTTAATTATTTTTAAATTAAAAAGTTAGTTCTGGCATTTAAAAAAGTTTACGACAATATACCAAATGTCTTAATTGAGGCATAGATATGGAATACAATCACCAATAAAATGAGTATTGGCAAAATTTTACTCGCAATTCTTATCCATCCTTGTTTATCACCTAAATGTTTAATCGCTTTATCTGAGAATATAATAGAAACAATTAATATAATCACATTAATGATACTACACGCAATAAGTAAATATTTAACAGAAGTAATTTGCTGACTTAATAGTGGGTTGAATGTATTAAAATAAAAACTTATGATGAGTAAAATTATTGAGATATAGAAGTATTTTTTTGGTTTAGACATAATGTTCCTCCTACCTAATATCATCTAATCATATTACCATATTTTAATTAACATTTAATAGTGACTAGTGAATTTGATAATTAATTTTGTTAAAAAGCAAAACATTCGCCAAGTGTTTCTAAGAATGATATAAATAATTTATAAATATTTTATTGATGCGGAATAGTCTGATCATCATATGAAAAGAAGCATATACATATAAGAGATCTATTGTGATGTAATTTAACTATCATCGTAATCGTAAATAAAGGAGGAAGAATGTAATGGCAAAATTAAATGTCGAAGTATTTGCAGATGGCGCAGATATTGAACAAATGAAAGCAGCATATAAAAATAAAGAGGTAGACGGTTTCACTACTAATCCTAGCTTAATGGCTAAAGCGGGTGTAACAGACTATAAATCATTCGCTGAAGAAGCGGTTAAAGAAATTCCAGATGCATCTATTTCATTTGAAGTATTCGCTGATGATTTAGAAACTATGGAAAAAGAAGCTGAAATATTAAAACAATATGGTGATAATGTTTTTGTCAAAATTCCAGTTGTGAATACTAAAGGTGAATCAACAATTCCGTTAATTAAAAAATTATCAGCGGACAATGTGCGTTTAAATGTTACTGCAGTGTACACTATTGAGCAAGTAAAAGAAATTACTGAAGCGGTAACTGAAGGAGTACCTACATATATTTCAGTATTTGCGGGTAGAATAGCTGATACTGGTGTTGATCCATTACCTTTGATGAAAGAATCAGTAGATGTGGCGCATAGTAAAGAAGGCGTTAAATTATTATGGGCAAGTTGTCGTGAATTATTTAATGTTATTCAGGCAAATGAAATTGGTGCCGACATTATTACATGTCCAGCAGATGTAGTTAAGAAAGTAAATACTAATTTAGGTCGAGATATTAATGAATTATCAGTTGATACTGTAAAAGGTTTCGCTAAGGATATTCAAAGCTCAGGTTTATCTATCCTTTAAAATTTAAAAATTAAAAATAACTCCGTTATATAAGATATTGATTAGAACTTCTACATACAATTAACATTTTCATGTCTGTGTATAGATTCTCTAAATCAATCTCTTTCAGAAACGGAGTATTTTTATATAGTAAAGCTTATGTTTTTTAACTTGTAAGTAATTAAGAACTTCGCTAAAATTTAAAAGAAATCATATTAGAAGGAGATAACCACATAGTATGAAATATACAGAATTTGAAGAGAAAGTTAAAAAACAATTGTGGTTTTTAAATAAAAAGGAAAAAAAGCTATTACAAAATAATTTAACGCATTACCATAATAAGGTTGAGGGTAATGAAGGGGATATTCAGTCAAAGAAATATCGCAAACCAATTCAGTACGCAAATCAATTTTTAAAAAATAACATATTTAAACAAAAAGAAGTGGCAAGCTCCACATTGTTATTTTTACTAATTGGAATTGTACTCATTTATGCTTTCTTGCTAGGGTTATTTTTAACAGGGTTTATTACAAGTCTTACTGCAGTGAATTATTTTATAAATCCACAAGTTTCAATGCCAGTTATAAATGTGATCTTAATTTTAATAGGTGCAATACTTCTTGCAATCGTAAGTTTATTACTCATTAAATCAGTTACTGCATTTTTTACAAAAAAATTATTAGAATATAAATTTAATAAATCTGCATAGTTTTTTGTACTAAATGATACAATAATGTACTTTCTTGCCATTTTTTATAAATTAACGAATAGGGTTCATCAACTTGTAATTGGATATTGTTTTCAAAAGTAATGATGACGCCATTTGTAGTAGAAGTTAATCCAATAATTGTTAATGCGTTGATGTAAGTTTGTAAAGGTGCACGTTGATGTTTAATAGGGAAGAGGACAACTTTGTCAGATATATATAAAGGTACTAATTTATTAATTGCTAATAATCGTTTTGCCAACTTTAGCCTTTGCAAATACGATTGATTATGCTGTTCGAAATAATAAATTAGTACCTTTTTAATTGGAAAAGGTAGCACCATGTCATAAGTCGAAAAGCAGCATTTAGTTTTATGTTCACTATGTTGCAATGTTTGAATATAAAGCAAATGGTAAGAATTGTGTGGAATCATATTATTCACCTTTAAAATAATAATCGGTGAGCTTTTTTATAGAAGAGGATTTATACTTTTTAATACTCGATAAAGAGACATGCATTAAGTCGGCAATTTCGAATTGTTTATAGCCTTGAATAAAATAGTTATACCATGCGAGTTCTTGTGCATTTAAAATTTTGGAAATGTCATTATAGTCGAAGAAAGTTATCTCTGTATTAATAGAAGTAATTTGAGGAGTTTGTAAATTATCGACTTCAACTATTTCTGGTTTTAAATTTTCTTTTCTAAATAAGTCAATTAAGTAAAAATTGAGCCGTTGATAGAGATAAGAGGATAAACAAATATTTGAATTCTTATTGTAATTCTTAGATAATTGCCACAGTTTAATTAGCAATAACTGATAAAATTCATCATAATTATACTTGACGTAATAACGTTTTAACAAATAATGAATAATTCTATGATATTTATGATATATGTCATCAAAATTCATTGTACTTGGAATTCGCTCCTAGGTTAAGTACTTAAACAAAATTTCCGGATATCTAAAATTTAAACTAACTTATTTAAATTATCATTTGCGTAAATTGAAAAAAGGGTGTTAAATAGTAAACATAGAATAATGAAAGTATGCAAAATAATGGTTTAAGTCATAAGTAACTCAGTAATGCGACAATTAATTATGAACATACCTAACATTCATAAATATATTTAAGTTCTAGTCAATTTGTAACGTGGGAGGTATAAATTTGGATTACGCACATTTAAATTTAGAGCATTTTTTTGCAAGAAATGATGATTTAGACATAATTAGGGATCGTTCTGAATTTGTAATGATTAACAATTTCACAAATGAAATGATGTATCGAGATGGTGAAATAGAAGGAACAGTTGATTTAAATCAATATTATTACAAGAATAGATCTCAAGCAGCTAGTTTTATAATGATGGATTATCGCAAAGATAACTAACAATAAATAGTTATGCTTTATGGAATCAAGTAATGAAATTCTATATGTTTCATTACTTTTTATTTTGCAAAGTTTCATTTTGATTACTTTTATTTTATGAATATGTAACATCGCAAGTATAAAATTGTTTATAAGAATTAATAATGTTAAACTTTATTATCATAAAGATTTTAAAGAAAAAACAACATTGACCTAAGAGGTGTGAATATGACGAAGCACAAAAAAGGCTCAATTATTAGCCTAGTGGGGTTATTGATTGTTTTAGTCGCAGCAGGTTTTATTTTCTTTACTATGATTTCAGATCAAATATTCTTTAAAAAAGTAAATGAAGAAGAAAAAGTAGAGCATTTAAACGTTACACTAAATAAAGCTGCCGATAAACAAATTGATAATTACACAAGTCAACAAGTCTCTAACAAGAATAATACTGCTTGGAGAGATGCTTCAGATAATGAAATAAAAGCTGCAATGGACAGTAGTAAGTTCATTGATGATGACAAACAAAAGTATCAATTTTTAGATTTATCTAAATATCAAGGTATTGATGAAAACCGTATTAAGCGTATGTTATTCGATCGACCTATGTTATTAAAGCATACTGATGCATTTATTAGTGCTGCTAAAGAGAAACATGTGAATGAAGTTTATTTAATTTCTCATGCTTTATTAGAAACTGGTTCAGTTAAAAGTGAATTAGCCAAGGGTGTAGAAATTGATGGTAAAAAATATTATAACTTCTATGGTGTAGGTGCTCTCGATAGTGATCCTATTAAAACTGGTTCAGAATACGCAAAAAAACACGGTTGGGATACTCCAGAGAAAGCCATCAAAGGTGGTGCTGATTTTATTCACCAACACTTCCTATCACATGATGATCAAAATACGCTATACAGTATGAGATGGAATCCTAAAAATCCAGGTGAACATCAATATGCTACTGATATTAAATGGGCAGAAAGTAATGCTCAAATCATCGCAGATTTCTATAAAGAGATGAAAACAGAAGGTAAATATTTTAAATTATACGTATACAAAGATGATAATAAACATCAAAAATAAATAATTGTGGCTCTACGTCAAATCGGACTGATGAGT